>JAKSBO010000651.1 GCA_022361095.1 Desulfobacterales bacterium
AACATTATTCCATCTGCTTTAACACTTCAGTGCCGACGACCAGGTCCAGGCGGGAACGCAGTGCGACATGTTCATACCTTGCTTTGTAATGCTGGGCCGCCATCAGGGCCTCTGTTAATTGGGCCTGGATCACATCGTCGGTCTCCACCAGTTGGTTCTGGTAGGCCCGTACGTTCAGCCCCCGGTTTTCCGTGGCCGCGGCCAGGGCATTTCCCGACGCATCACAGGATTTTTGGGCAGCGCTTAGGGAGAGGAGAACATCCCTTACCTGAAGCCCTATGCCCTCTTTAAGCAGGAGTTGTTCCGCTTTAATCTTGGCAATGGCGGCCCTGGCCGCAGCGATTTTGTTTACTGTGAGCATTCCGTTAAAAAGGGGGATTTCCACGCCGATCCCAAAGGTCCATCCCTGTTCATTTTCAGGGGTGGCAAGCCCGCCGTCGCTATCCGGCCACCATTTGTGAAGATCGCCGGTCAGGGCAAGCTTTGGGGAAAAACCGCTTTTGGCGGTTTTTAGTGCGCCCTCAGCCGCCTCAAGGCCTGCTTCCGCCTTGGCCCAATCCGGATTAAACGCATAAGCCTTTTCCACGATTTCGCCCATATCAATGGGAAACGGCCACAGGGGAATTTTTGTATCTTCCGGTTCAACGCTTTGGTCCCAGGAAAGCCCCATGGCATTGGCCAGAGCGGCCCGGGACATCAGTCTATTTTTTTCAAGCAGCGCGACCACGGATACTAGGGTATCCACCATGACCTTATTGTTGAGCCAGTCCGTTTTTTTCACTGCGCCGGCGCCCTCTTTATACATGGTCTCGGTCAGATTCAAGGTGGCGTTCATCCGGGCCAGGGTATCAAGGCCCACCCGGTGAAGCTTTTTGGCCAGTACTGCCCCCCAGTAATACCGCTTGACATCGTCAATGATTTCAAGATCCGTACGCCGGACTTCCTGTTTCATCATGTCAACAAGCCCCCGGGTCTGCTCTCTATATCCTTTTCGCATGCCCCCGTCGTATAAAAGCCAGGTGGCTTCAATGGTGGCTGTATAGCTTTTTTCCACCAGGACATTGACCTCCTGCTCCGGCGTGGCAATGGACATTCCCCCTAGATCCGGCGGCAGGGTAATGGACCTGGCCGGATAGTCAAAATTAAGCGTCTCGTCCAAGTGCGAAAACCCGCCCTGGGCTGTAATCCGGGGCCAATATCCGGCAAGGGCCTGCCGGTGCCGGGCCTGGGCCATCTCAAGGGCAAACCTGGACGCCGGCCGGCGGCGATTGTTCTTTAGAGCTTGTTCCAGACATGCGTCCAATCCGGCTTTTGGTATGTTTACCTTTTTTTGTAACTCCCGGCTTTGGCCGGGAACTGGGATCATGGTCAGTAAAACAATAAAAATAAAAGAGATACGCCCGGCATCTTCAGACCATCTTTTTTTTCTACCCATCCAAACTCCTCTTTAGACCCATGATCAGAATTAAATCTGCCACAGATGCACCGGATTTTAAGTCACCATCAAGGCACGCCAAAAGGGTGGCTTAAAAAACAAGTAGATGGGTGATTTTATTTTGATCATGGGCCTTAAATCCTTAACATTTGATCTCTAAAAAAGGCGCTGTTTTATTTAACTTAAGACAAATGAGGAGCAGCTTGTCATCTAACCCATGAATCAGACGAAAGCCCTCCCCTTTTTTCAGACGAATACTTTCCTATATAAGGGTTTACTATACTTTAGATCTTATACTTTGGCTACATATAGATCAACAAACTCAATTTTGAACAGGGTCTCATCCCAATTATTTTCTTTCTGACGGAGCGTCAGCCTTTGCTTTGAATGCCGGTCGAGACAGCTTGTTACCATGACTGAACAGATGCCGGTGTTCTTTGATCAGTGCCATTGTGGGCCCTAGGACGCCGGAGGGTTTCGGTACAAGCCCGTCGGTCTGAAAAATGGTAAGGATCTGATGGCCGGCGAAAGTCTGGCCCCAAAGCCCAATCCGATTTAAAATAACTTCCTTGATTTTGGACCGGTAATTTTTACGGAAGGCAAGAAATCCGGGTATGTATCCTTTGGAAGCGGCCAGAAATTTGAGTTGATGTGAAATCTGAGGATTGAGTTCGGCCATGATGCCAAAACCTCTCCGGGTCACCAGACAGGCATCTTCCTTACCGAAAAAAATGGGGAGCAGCGCATCACTGACCTTGCCCGCCGGCTTCACCCGGTTAAAAAAATGCTCTGTTACCGGCAACCCGGCCCGGGCCAGTTCAACATCCAGCCAGATAAACGACAAAGCGGTTCTGGCATTCTTTGAAAATATCAGGGAGCGTCCTTTTAGGTCTTCAAGCGTTTCAATCGGGCTGTTTTTGCGAATAACCAACAAATAACCTTCGGTCATGCTCCCCTCATAGACAGGAAAAACAAATTTCTCCTGGTCCAGCAGATGCGCAAAATCAAAAAACTCATTTGTGTTAAAGCAGATAAAATCAACCAAATTCTGTTGAAGTGCGGTTTTCATTTCCCCGGCATCCCCATAAATTTTGGGCCGGACATTAACAAAATAATTTTCAGACACCATCAGTTCTGTGGCCCATACCTTGATTACGGCCAGGGCATCGTTCTCATTGACCCCACCGACAATCGACCGGGAAAATCCGAGGTTAATTTGCTCATTCGCCTGCACCATGCCGGCCTTCAGACACATGGCTGCGGCCAGCAACACCACGACCCACCGTCTTAACTTCACAGGCTTTGTTACATGTTCTATCTGCATTCGTTTTTCATTGAGTTCCTAAACCAGTTTTAACTCCTCAACACCCATGACCTCAACGCCCATGATAAAAATCAAAAATGAAAATATATGCAATAAACTACAATAATGCCTGAACGAAAACAACACTGCCGGACAAACAAATTATCGTTCTGATATTTTCAGAACGCAGCCGGCAATCGGCGGCTGCGGTTTGTGAAAAAGAGACCACATCCATTGCCCTACCATAATTTTGTGTGATGATAAAGTACGAAACCGATAATCCAAGGCTTGTTAAACTGTCACTTATAGTGCCAGGGCGCCTTAAATTAAAGGGCATTTTTGGTTGACATGAAAAAGCGGCCGCGATCATTTTCAGGCAGAAGGCAATAAAAAGCTGATTTATTCGATAATCAAGCTGTCATGCAATTTAACACATTTTTACCGAAATAACCACACAGGAAAATACGGCATACCCCGGTTCGGGCATCGAAACCATTGACTTTGTACCCTGCCCCGCTGTAATAACAGCCATGGGCCGGCCGGGTCCGTCAACACATGGACTTTCCCTGTGCCGCAACATGAACCCGGTTAACAACATATTGAAATGTTAGAATAGAACCATTATGAACATCCAAATCACAATCAGCCGGGACACCGGCCTGAAAGAAAACCAGGTGGCCGAAGTTCTGGATCTGCTGGACCAGGGGGCCACAGTGCCGTTTATCGCAAGATACCGAAAAGAACGCACAGGCAGTCTGGACGAGGTGGCCATATCCGATATCCGGGACAGGGCCAACAAGCTAGAAGAGCTGGAAGCCAGGAAAAAGGCGATTATAAAGTCTTTGGAGGAGAGACAGCTTTATACCAAAACGCTGGCGCAACAGATTGAAGATGCCGATTCCATGACACGGCTGGAAGATGTGTATGAAAAGTATCGGCCCAAACGAAGAACCCGGGCCACAATCGCCCGGGAAAACGGATTGGAACCCCTGGCCTTGATGGTCCTGGCACCTGAACCCGTCATCGACCTTCAAAAAGAGGCAAGCAAATTCATCGGTCCGGATGTGGCGACCCTGGAAGATGCATGGGCCGGTGCCAGGGATATTATTGCCGAATGCATTAACGAAGACGCATCCATCCGGTCAGGAATCAGGGATCTGTTCGTCAAAACCGCCATGATCAGCTCAACGGTGATCAAGAAAAAAGCTGAAGACGGGGCCAAGTTCAAGGACTATTTTGACTGGCAGGAACCGGCATTTAAAGCCCCGTCCCACAGGATACTCGCCATGCTCAGGGGCGCCGGCGAAAAAATTTTACGTATCCGTGTCCTGCCCGACGAAAAAAAGGCGTTGCGCATCATCCATGCAGTTTACCCGGGCAAAAGAGAGGTTCCCCCCCTAAGCCGGGAGCAGATCCTTGCCGCCGCCGAAGACGCATACAAACGCCTCTTGTCCAAATCCATTGAAAATGAGGCCTTGCGAATACTCAAGCAGAAGGCAGATGAAAAGGCCGTGGCTGTATTTTCGGACAATCTGCGGCAGGTGCTTCTCTCCCCTCCCCTTGGCGGAAGGCCTGTGCTTGCCATTGACCCGGGATTTCGCACAGGATGCAAAATCGCCTGCCTGGATGCCACGGGAAAACTGGTTCACCATGACGTGATCCACCCCCATACCCCAAACGGGAAATCATCGGCCACACAACGCATTCCCACACTTGTCAATCGTTATAAAATCCGGGCCATCGCCGTGGGTAACGGTACGGCCGGCCGGGAGACGGAAAGTTTTATCAGGGAACTGACACTGCCCGAAGATGTGGATGTGATCATGGTGGATGAAAGCGGGGCTTCCGTCTATTCAGCGTCTGAAACAGCCAGGGAAGAGTTTCCGGATCACGACATCACGGTCAGGGGGGCCGTTTCCATCGGCAGACGTCTCATGGACCCCCTGGCAGAACTTGTCAAGGTGGAACCTAAATCCATCGGGGTGGGGCAATACCAGCACGATGTGGATCAGAATATGCTTCAAACTGCCCTGGATGATGTGGTGGTTTCCTGCGTCAACCAGGTGGGTGTGGAGGCCAACACTGCATCAAAACAACTTTTATCAAGGGTATCGGGGCTCAACGCCGCCATGGCCGCCAACATGGTCAAATACAGGGACGAAAACGGCGCCTTTGCATCCAGAGCCGATTTTCTCAAGGTACCACGCCTGGGCAAAAAAGCATTTGAACAGGCCGCAGGATTCCTTAGGATCCAAAACGGAAAAAATCCCCTGGACCGCAGCGGGATCCATCCCGAGTCCTACCCCGTGGTCAAACAGATGGCCAAGGGCCTTGGCTGTGGTGTGGAAGAGATGATGACGAAAAAGGCCCCGGTGCTAAGTATGGATCTTACGCCCTATGTGACGGAAACCACCGGCCTTCCCACGCTCAAGGACATTGTTGCCGAGCTGGCAGCCCCGGGCCGGGATCCCAGAGAGCCCTTCCAGGCGTTTTCCTTTGACAAAACCATCCATGAAATAACGGACCTGGTGCCGGACATGGTTGTTCCCGGCATTGTAACCAATGTGACGGCATTTGGCGCCTTTGTGGATATCGGGGTCCACCAGGACGGACTTGTGCATATCAGCCAGCTTGCCGACCGGTTTGTCAAAGATCCCAATGAGGTGGTCAACGTGCGGCAGCAGGTCAAGGTTCGTGTTCTTGAAGTGGATATTGCCCGCAAAAGGATCTCCCTTTCCATGAAAGGCGTAAAGTCCGGCAGTTGATAAATGCCAGGCCGGTCAGCGGCTGTTTGTATGCCAAATTTCCTTTACACGGGCTGTTTAGACTGATATTTAAATCAGACGCCGATTAAAAATAGTCTGTTCTTATCCACACGCCCTAAGTTCAGGAAACAGCCATGACAATCTTAGACAATAATGAAACGGAAAGTGCCGACACTGCAAAACAACTGATCAAGCAGGGGCTCAAACACCACCAAAAAGGGGAGTTATCCAATGCCGGCCGGTATTACAACCAGGCCGTTCATATGGCCCCCGGCAACGCGTCTGCCTATCTTCTTCTCGGCATACTGGCAAACGAGGCTGATAAACCTGAAATCGCCGTTGCCATGATTGAGCAGGCCATTTCCCTCTCCCCCGGATTTGCAGCAGCCTATTATAATCTGGGGGTGGCATTTGCAAAATTGGGACGCAAAGATCAAGCCCTTAAAAACTTTGAGCATGCGCTCTCCGTGGATACGGATGCGGCGAACTATCTTTCAAAACAATTCCAAACAAAATCAGCCCCTTTGACAGATAAAATTTTAGACAATCCGCCCACCCCGCCCTCAAAAAAACAAGAAACACAGCCGTCCAGACATCCTGGAGAAAATCATCCCCCCAATGACCAACTCCAAAACATATTCGCAATGTATCAATCCGGAAACATGGCCCAGGTCGAACAACACTGCAAAGAGAAGCTCAAAGAATTTCCTGATGCGTTCA
>JAKSBO010000541.1 GCA_022361095.1 Desulfobacterales bacterium
AGCCGCATTCTATCTTTTGTGTCGATGAACCGGGTGTAAAAGGCGGGTTTGGATTTGGCTTCTATTTTGTAGACGCCCGGCATGGTCTCTTTTTTCAGGGCAATTTTCTGAAGGCCGATATCTGCAATGAACACGTCGAAATTAGGCGTCTGCTTGTCTGCGGTTGCCGCTTCGGCAGAGGGGATTTTCAACGGAACGATTTCCCCCCCGGGATCAGTAATGGTAAAGGATTCAACCGTAATTTTAGCTTTGGGGGAGTTGAGGATATCGTCAATGGGCAGGGAATGTCCCCAGCCCAGGCCCACGGTGATATGCCCCGGTTGATGGGCAAATGATTCAAAGGTGCTCACCCAGAAACTATGGGCGTAAACCGTGGTTGCCATGAGCAGTGACGCCAGTGTGGTTATCGTAATTTTTACTGTGATTCTCATTCATATTCTCCTTTGTATTAGAAATCAAAACCTGTAAGTCAGTTGCAGGCCGATTGCCCCCGGGTCACTATAGTTGATGTAATACTTGCCCTCCGTATCATATTCTTCATCAAAGATATTTTTACCGTAAAGATAGATATCGAACCGGTCTGTTTCATAACCTATTTTGGCATTGACAACCTGATATGCATCACGTTTATATGTGTTTGCATAATCTGTATACATCTTGTCATATCCTATTAAGTCTGCCCTGGCGTAAAATCCGTTACGATGACGGTATTGTGCGCCGATGTTGAACGTATACTCCGGGGCATAGGGTGCTATATTGCCTTCATAATTTCCATTCGCATCGTCAAACGTGTCAAACTCTATGTGGTTATACCCAAAACCTGCCACGACGCTTAGACCGCCGGAGAGTCTGGCAGTCACATCCACTTCAAAACCAACGCCGCTGGCTTCGGCGGCATTAGTCACATATGCCTCTGTTGGAGAAACGTATTCATTGACCTGCATGTCTTCAATCTCCATGTAATAGGCTGCGGCATTAACAATCAGGCGGTTATCCAAAAAAGCACTCTTCATTCCTATTTCATAGGACCACAACTCTTCTTCGTCAAAAGTATAATAGTCAGGATCCTCGGCATACATATTGTACCCTCCGGAGAGATACCCTTTGGTGGCACTGATATAGGACATGATTGAGGAGGAGAAAAAATATTCCAGGGCCAGCTTCGGTGTTATCGAAGTCCAGGATTCATCCCCTTCCAGGTTATTTATATTGTCTGTCATTTCTCTATCCTGACGTTCATAACGCAGACCGCCGACCACGTTAAGCGTGTCAAATAAGGGATAGACAAGATTAGTAAATATCGAATAGGAACTGCCCTCATAATCACGGCTTCTCTCTTTTGCCATTGATGCATGATCCGAAATTATTTCGGAAGCAGTCTCGTCATCATCGTGGTCATAGAACAAACCAACCAGCCATTTCAATTTATCCTTTTGATAATTCAATCTCACTTCCTGGGCAATTTTCGTATATTCGGAGTGCTGATCCGAATGCCAGATCGTTGCTGGACTAGTATCAAAGTCAACTTTTCTCAAATCTTCATAGACCCTTCTCGAAGTAACGGATGTAAGTTGGAATGCATCATTAAAATCGTAAGTTAATTTCAGCGCCTGGGAACTGTTTGTTGGGGAGATTGATTCATCATAGTTTGATGCCACCTTACGATACCCATAGAGTGGAACACCAAACATTGTGGCGCCTGACTCTGAAAGCGCCTGATCCGCACCACTGTCATCATACTCCGTGTATGCTGCGATTAAAGAAATATCCAGTTGCTCAGTGGGGGTCCAGCGTAAATGTACACGACCGTAGTAATTCTCGTGGTCGTTGGCTGTATCATCGGTGGAAATATTTTCAATATATCCGTCCTGCCGACTGAACCTCCCTGAAAAACCGGCGAACAACCGGTCTTCTAAGAGCGGCGTGTTCACTAACAGTGATGCCGTGCCACCTAATCCGTCTCCGGTTTCAGCAGAAAGGTATTTATTCCCTTGAACCGATATTTTTCCCCTGAACTCGTTATCCGGTTGACGTGTGATTATGTTGATCACGCCGGCCTCTGCATTTTTCCCGTAGAGCGTGCCCTGGGGGCCGCGCAGGACTTCAACCCGCTCAATATCAAGTATGGGGTCTTCATACCCGAGAATGCTGAGTACCGGTACACCGTCAATATACATACCGGTACTCACGGTCAGGGATTCACCCGGAGACCTCATCCCCCGCATGGTAGGGGTCCCCCTTCCTTGACCGTCGTTCAATACCAAATTCGGCACAAAATCAGCCATATCAGACAATGCCTCAATTTTTCTATCTTCAATGGCCTGATCGTTAAATACTGAAATACTTATGGGTATTTCCTGGACATTTTCTTCCTGCTTCTGGGCCGTAACGGTCATGGTCTCAATCTGAATCCCCTCATCCGTTTCCGGGTTGGATTTATCCATACCTTGGGCCGGCAAAAGGCATGGTTGAAACAAGCCCCACAACCCCATGATTAAAAATATCTTCCAAGGTGCTGACCAAACTAATTTCCCTTTCCAAGGATCTTTCCAAAATCTGCTCATCTTCATTTTCCTTTCTTTAACTGGTTCATTTCCTTTTTCAGCTTTTTAATGTAATAAGTTAGTTGGCTCTAATTTTGAGGTTAGATACAAACTATGGAATACTTACGTCAATATGCCGACTGGAAATATGTACGATCGCCGAAAAATTATGTCGAATCACCGAATTTTTTTGGATGGAGATTGCAGTGATGTTTGAGAGGTTATATAAGCCGTATCTTCCGGAAATTGGTTTTTATCCGGTAAATAATAAAAAGAAACACCCCGGTTACGGGGTCTCATATAAATTAGATTCTTCATTGGGAACCGGGGACTATTGGTATTATACAGTGGATAATTCCTATGGTATCACTGTTTGTGATTATATGTTTTATTGTGATGTTTCTTTCCAGGTTTCACATCCGCCTTTTTTCCTGATCTGGTTGAATTCTGCTTTCCGGCAAAACCGGATGGACCAGAGCGGACCATCTCCTTACGGGCGTCTATCTTCATATACCGGAGATGAGGCAACGTTCGTTGGAAAGATTAAAAAGGGGACGGCTTTCAGGGGCATAACTATCTTGATAATGCCCGATTTTTATAACAAAATCCTGCCCGGGAAATACCCCGGTCTCCCCGGGGATCTGACGCATCTTTTTCCCCAATTCAACGGTAATGATTGTATACCGGAGATAGCCGGGGTAATCCATCAAATCGCCAACTTCCGGCCGTCGGAAATGATTACCAGAATGTATTACGACAGCAAGATAACAGAACTTCTGAGCATTATGATACAATACGAAATAAATAATCACTACCTGCTTTCCCAAAGCCGTATTCCGGATTGTGATATGGATCATTTACGCAGCGTCATGGATTACCTGAATAAGAATTACACCAGCCATATTTATCTGGATGCATTGTCCCATCATGCCTGCATGAGTCGGACTAAATTGACTTATCTGTTTAAACAGGTCTACGGTATGACCATATCCGACCATATAAAAACACTGCGCATAAAACTTGCCAAAGAGATGCTGGCAGATAAAAATTTGAAAATAAAGCTGATTGCCAATACAGTTGGATATAAACTGCACAGAAGCTTTTCCGAGGCGTTTAAACATGCCACAGGACTCACCCCCAATCAATACAGAAAAACAATCCGTTAGTCCCCAAAGAAATCGTGAAATAAATATCAAAATGAAGAAAAAGTCTCGAAACGCTTTTTAATATGGGGGGGGTATAGTGAGTTTCTCACAACAAAATAACCCAATGTGACATCCGATTTTACCGACCTGGAAGCTGAACAGGACAAACTTAAATTTAATCAGGAAGATTTGTCTGCCGCTGCCGAAAAACAGAAGCGCTTCCTCCGGCATATGAAAAACAGAAAAGCCGGATAGTATTAACAATAGCCGAAGAGTCTCTTATCATCCATGGCGTTTTTTTCATTGCAGATCTCCTTATGCTTCCGGTTTAATGGAATTAATTACCATCATACACCCACCATCTGCCTTTCAACCATCTTGGCAAATACTCCGTTTTGCCGTTTCAATGCATCGGGTTTGCCGTTTTCGATAACCTTGCCGTTTTCCAGGACAATGATTTGATCGGCATTGGCTACGGTGCGCATGCGGTGGGCAATGATCAGAACCGTCTTGTTTTTTATGAGTTCTGAAATCCCTGCCTGGATTTTGGTTTCATTTTCCACATCAAGTGAGGCGGTTG
>JAKSBO010000739.1 GCA_022361095.1 Desulfobacterales bacterium
CATTAAAAAAATTGAAAAATTTGATACATCCGTGCCATCTACCGATTCTATAATATCGCCTGCTTCAATGCCGGATTTTGATGCCGGTGAATTTGGATATGGAAAGCAGATGATTCTACCCTTCCCATCCTTTTCAATCTCCATGCCCACACCAATGTATATTTTCTTTTGGGCGCTTTTGAATGCTTCATATTCATCTTTTGTAAGGTAATCAGACGTTTTGTCAAAAGAGTGAAGATACCTTGCCATAGCCTCGGCATCCTGAACACTGATGGGGGCGCTTGGGTCAAAAAATAGAAAATTTTCACGGATAATATCCACGGCCTCTTGAAATAGAGCAGGCAATTGCCGAGGCTTGGATACCTCTTCCGGGGATTTTGAATCAGAATCTGACTGACCGCATGCAAAGGCAATCAGAAGAAATCCCAACAATAAAACATATACCGGCTTAGGTTGTTTAAGCATTTATAACCTTGAGTTTAGGTGCTGGTGCATGCAAAATCCAAAATACCTGGATTTGGCTCTATTCAGCGTATTTCGGCTCCAGCATTAAGCCGTTTAATTCCCGCAGCTCTTCCATAAGGGCTTGTTTTCGTTTTTTCTTATTCGCCACAGTGATGGCTTCCTGCCCGGATAGTTGCTTTATCTGCTCTTGTTTTAGTTTCAACATTTTTATCTCTTGTTCTTGCGTTCTTATTTCTGATTTCAGAGACTTTTTATACTGAACGGTTTCTTGCTGTTTTTTGAGAAGCGATTGTTTTTGGGCAATTAAGATACTAAGTTCATTATTCAATTCATCTAAACTTAAATTTTGACGGGCCAGCTTTTGATCCAAATCTTTTTGATTTTTTATCAGCACGTTATTTTGGGCTTCAATATCGGCCAACAGCACAGATTTTTCTTCATTGCTTTTTCTAAGGTCTATATTTCCCTGACGGGTTTGCAAAGTTGCGCAGCTGCATACCAGTAGAAAAAACGGGAATAGCAACAGAATCCGTTTGTTCATGGCTTCCTCCGCTGAATTAGGGTGGCCGTTTCCACTAGGGCTGCAGCCGCTGACGTTAAGTGCATGGTATAGGGTTATACTCTTGTTTTTCTGTGGTAGCCGGCCATTCGTTCCATCTCCTTGTCCATCATGGCCAGTTCCGTTTCAAGCTCTTCAATTTGAGCATCAAGCTCATCCACTTTTTCTTTTGATTCCTTTTCTACCGGGATGGTTTCTCTATAATCCCGTAATTCATCTAAGTGGGCAATCAACTCTGCTTTATCCGTCTCAATCTTTTCGTTCAGGTTGGTGAGTTGTTTATTTAATTTTTTTAACGTATCTTTGTCGCCTTGGGCTTTTTTGATTTTTTCTTCAATATCGGCAACTTCTTTTTTGATATGCTGATTGTATTCTCTGGTCTTTTCATTAACGTTCTTTGCATAGACTAAACGGGCGTCAAGGTCCTTTTCATGACCCTTGAGTTTTTTTCGTTCCTCGCAAAGCTGATTCTGGTAATTATTTAACAATATCCAGCACCCGGCAGAAACAGTTGCCGTACCTAGCCATTTTTGTGCTTCTTCCACCTTCATTTTTTTAAGAATAAAATATGTGACGCCACCACAAACGCCGGCCGCAAGGATTCGATCCATGGCCATTCCTTGGCTCTTGCATTCATCATTTCCTTCATCTGTGCTGCCGGTGTTACCGGATGTCGTATTGGTCAAGCTGCCGGGTATTCCAAAAGGCAGACCTGAAATTCCGGTTGAATTACAACCAATAGTAAATAACAAGCAACATACTAGGAGCGTACAACATCCCTTTTTCATATCTTTTACTCCAATTCAAAACGCGTTCATTTTTTAAAAAAATTACTTAA
>JAKSBO010000087.1 GCA_022361095.1 Desulfobacterales bacterium
CATAGTTGTAAAGGGCCGCGGGAGGTGGAGCAGGTTCGTCAAACGGACTTCGCTCCGCTGCCGGTAAAGGGTCTGGGATAAACATAAAGGAAAACAGGATCAGAGTGATAATTTTTATTTGCATAGCGATCCTCGATTTAGATTTTCAAGGTAAATGTAATGGTTAAAGGAAGAGATTTCACACCGGAACTTGCGATATGGATGCCGGAGACATCCACTGCATCGCCAAGCTGTTCAAGATCCTTTAAAAAAGTAACAAAACCTGTGAAATCACCTTTTAAATTCATGTCAAAAGGAGACCAGTCAATGTATTTACCCGCTTCCCGCTCTTTGGGCACAATGGAGACCGCCTTAAGGTCATTCATGACCATGATGGTGGAAATCTTGCTTAACAGCGCGGCGATCTCATCGGGGTGCCCTGTGTTTACATTCAATTGCCCCGTCTCTTCCCGCAATTCAGCCAGGCGCTTTTTGTCCTGTTCAATGGATTTTTCCAACTGGAACAATGGGGGGATATCTTTGAGTTTATTTAATTCGGCCACCACCTTGTTTCGCTTTTTCAAGGTGGTTGTGAGCACCTTGGTCTGGGGATCATACATATATTTCATATAAAAAAAGGTACAGGCGATGATCAGGGCTGCGGCCAGCCCGAATTTTTCAAGGTTGGTCATGGTTTTCATTGGATTGTCTCGCTTTCGGAGTTGATCTGAACCTGCATGACAAAGGCAAGCCGGGTTTCTCCCACGGCTTCCAGGGATTTGAGCACCGCCGCCGTACACCAGTCATTGTCCTGCATGGCAATGGCAAACCGGCCCACCCGGACCAGATCCCAGGTCCGGCCCGTGATTGTCAAAATGTCCGGCGCATCGGGCGTCTGATTTACCGTGTCCAGGACCAGGCCGTCGGGTACGGCCCGGGCAATTCCCTTAAAGCAGGTCACAAGGACGGCAAGTTTTTTGTCTGCCAGTTTGTTGACATAGTTGATCCGTTCCCGGACCGTGCGGATATCTTTTTTCAACCGGGCCGATTTTTCAACCAGATCATCATATTTCTGGATGGTCTTTTTATTTTTTTCCACTTCTGCCGAGTATCTTTTTATGTCCGCCTTGAACCGCCGCTCCTGGAATTTCATGAACTGGTTATGCCCCAGAAGCCCTATGGCCAGTATTGCGGTGACCACCAGGGGCATGACATAAACATTGCGTTTGAGCTGCACCACCAAAGGTTCGGAATCATCAATACCCACCCGGCGCATGGTTCTGCCTCCCAGCTCCCGGATACCCGCCCCCACTGCCGTACCGAATACGGCATCGGCCGGATCGGTCTCCTTGTGGGTGATCCGAACGGCTTTGGAGAGCATCAAGGGCCGTGCGCCGTATGGAGAGAGCCTGTCCAGGTAATCGCTGATCTCCGGCATGGCCGCCCCGGGGCCGGTCAGGACCACGGGCTCATGGTCCGGGGCCTGGGTCAGGGTGAACTTGAGGCTGTTTTCCAGGTCTGATGAGCCGATTTCCGATGCCAGGTGGGATTTAACGGCATCACAGGTAAAGTTCAATGTGGAGATCTGGTCCGGATGCCGCCCCTTGAAAACGGCAAAATTGGAGTAGTCCGTGCCGATCTCCAGGATGGCCCTGGGGCTGTCCGGACTTTCCAGGAACAGGGGCATGTAAAAACTGACTTCGGGCGGATAGACCCGGATCAGCTTGAGGCCCGCGGCCTTGAACCGCTCCCGGACCGCCACATAGACATTTTTTTCAATGGCCGAGATGTTGACCATAATCTCATCCGTCTCATCCTCGTACACAATTTCACCGGGGGCTGCCTTGGGCCGGGTCTCTTTTTCCACACCCACCAGGGCATTACCGCCGGTGATACCGGTATAGGATTCGACCTCCCACTTGGCTGCCTCGGACAACTGGTACTGGGACATACCCGACACTTTTTTACGGTCCATGAACAACTCCATGGACCGGGCCAGGGCAGTGACATACACGGCATTTTTGCCCGTGTACTTGAGTGTCTCCTTGAGTTCTTTGAGGCTGTCGATGGCCGGCAGGTCTTCATCGGGCTTGGCCCGCGTCATCCCGGCATAATCCAGGACGGTAAGCTTTGTCCCCCGGCCTTTGAGAACTACCCCCCGGATAATATCTTCACTGACTTCCACGGCCAGTATGGTCTGTTGGAGCATAAATCTATCCGCAGCTATTAAAAAATTTGAAAATCCGCCGTGTCCATTTCCATGGCTTCCACTTCACCGGTACCGGACAAGGGCAGGACCTTGAATATCACCCGCTTAAAATACTCCCCGGTGTCAATCTCATTGTCTGAATCCGCATCGTTCCAGACCACAAGTGATCTTGCGCCGGTGCCCAAAATGGTGGCCGAGGTGTCGCTGAAGTCCAGGCAGGGGCTCCCGGGCCATGTGCCCACGCGCCAGTCATCTGCTGTCCCGTCACCGTCCTCGTCTGTCAAGGCGCCACAGGTTAAAATGGTGTCCCCGGCAATGGTCCCGTCCACAAAGAGCCTGGCTTTGGTGGTCGAAACCGTGGCGTCAATTACCGTCAAATTTCCCAGGGTCAGGTATCCCGGGCTGTAATGATACGCCCGGACACGCACCGTCAGGTTGTCCAGGTTTTCCGCCAGGCACGGGTCATAGGTGTCAATATCCAGGGTCTCTGTGAAATCATCCGGCTCGGCTTTATCTTCATTTCCGTCTCCGTCTTGGTCCACGGTGGCACCGAAATCAAACAGCCCGTCCCGTCCCCGGGACAGGCGGTCCAAGAGTGATGCACGATCGAGGAGTGTACCGGTCAGCGAAGGGGGATTGAGCCTCGAGCGGAGCACCGGTGCCTGTGTCATGACCTCTCCAGTATCGCCCCCAGAAGCGCCGGA
>JAKSBO010000028.1 GCA_022361095.1 Desulfobacterales bacterium
ATATAGTTGAAAATAAGGGAAAAAATATTCTCCCGAACCCCTTCAAAATCCAACATGTCTTCTATCTTAACCAGGGTTGTGGTGATGGATTCCAATTTTCCGGTATATTTTTTATCAAGGTTGGACTTCAGATGATTCACCACATCCTGGTAACTTTGCTTGAGATTGTCCAGCACCTGGTCTTCGGATGAATTTTTCCGAAAAGAGGCAAAAAGACCTCTCTTTTTTTTAGCCGCAGCCGGGCCGACATCTTCCTGGATCATGGCGGTCTTGATCTGACCGAAAATGTATTCAATTTTAGCCGTAGACGCTTTTTTCCGCATGGCTGTACCCAGTTGGGCGCAGGCATTGCCCAATTGCGTTCCATCCTTGGAAAGCGTTTCTAAAATAATGGGAAAATACCTTCTGTAAAGGCTGTCAAGATTCCCATACTGCGCCTCGACTGCATCCAGTTCTTTAAGCAGACGATCCTTCTGGGTTCTTAATTTAGTTATTTCAGCATGCAATTGGTCTGTTTTATCGTCGCGTTTTTCGGCCATAACGTATCCCCAAGTTTAAACGACTTGTAATGGTTGACTATTTTCAACCAGTGAGACAAGGAAATTAAAGTTAATTTAACAGAACCCAAGGCTTGATTGCGTCTGCTAAAAATTGTAAAAGATGCCACATATTAACCCGAATTTTACCCGATTGGCAATTCAGGATTTTAAATTAACAAATTAAGCAAAAATAATCAAAATCCAATGAGGAGATACAAGGGTGGTATTTAGCTTTTTTAAGAAAAAAAAGAAAATCCCTGGGACAGAAATCGTTTCAGAAGAAGAGAGGCCTGAAGCAGAGTCAAGTACACCGGAACCTTCTTTGCATTCAGACCTAGAGCCGGACTTAGAGTCAGATGACTTTCAAGAGGCAACGGAAGCCGTCGAGGAAGAACCGGTTTTGGACGAAAAAAACGACATGGACCTGGAACCCGTCCTTGGTCAGGCGACGGCTAAGGACCCGGAAACGAAAGCGGCGCCGGACCAACCAGAAGAACCGGTTCAAGAAAATGAAGAAATCAAAGAGAGCACAGGGCTGCTTTCAAAACTTAAATCCGGTCTGGCAAAAACACGAACGGTTTTGAATACGGATATCACTGAACTGTTCTCTTCGGCCAAAGCCATAGATGACGATCTGTTTGATACCCTTGAAGAACATTTGGTCACCTCTGATCTCGGTATTGATATCACCATGGAGATGATGGAGCGGATCAAGAAAAAAAGCCGGGGGCTCTCCACAGGGGATGAGCTGCGCCAGGTGCTCAAAGAGGAGTTGCTCACGCTTTTCCAAGACCCTTCGCCCCCTGCCCCATCCGGGCCAAAGCCCTATGTGATTATGATGGTGGGGGTGAACGGAACCGGCAAAACCACCACACTCGGCAAACTTGCCATGAAATATAAAGCCGAGGGCAAAAAAGTATTGATTGCCGCGGCAGATACCTTCCGGGCCGCCGCCATTGAACAGGTTGAAATATGGGCCGGTCGTGCCGGTGCGGACATTGTCCGGCACAAAGAGGGGGCGGATCCCGCCGCAGTTGCTTACGATGCCGTTGAAGCAGCCATGGCAAGGGGAGTTGACGTGGTGCTCATTGACACGGCAGGCAGGCTGCACACCCAGAAAAATCTCATGGAAGAGTTAAAGAAGATCAAACGGTCCGTGGATAAAAAATACAAGGGGGCACCCCATGATATCATGATGGTCATTGACGCCACCACCGGTCAAAATGCCCTGTCCCAGGCAAAAATTTTCCATGAAGCCGTGGGACTCACCCAGATGAGTGTCAGCAAACTGGACGGCACGGCAAAAGGTGGGATTGTGGCCGCGGTCTCATCCTTGATGGAGCTGCCCATTGCCTACATCGGTGTTGGCGAGGCCATAGAAGATCTGCAGGCGTTTGATGCCCAACGATTTATTGATGCATTGTTTGATGACTGATTACGGGTCTTAACCCTTAATTAGGGAAAATCCGTCCCAGGATTTTCCCTAATTTTTTTAATTACACACCCGGCATGTTAAGCTCATGCCCCGCTTGGGCACCTAGCCCACGCGCTTGATAATCTTTTTATTCTTTGTTATATTTTTTTAGACAAAAATGATTCTATTTTCCCATCCTTAATTCAATTTTGTAACATACCGTTTTTCTTTTACTTTTGTTCTGAAAGGGAAGTATTATGAACGCAAAGATCGAGGTCTACACCCCAAAACATCCCATTAAGGTTGTTACGGCCACATCCCTGTTTGACGGCCATGACGCAGCCATCAACATCAT
>JAKSBO010000115.1 GCA_022361095.1 Desulfobacterales bacterium
GCTCTCAACCACGACTGAATCCAGTTCACTAACAGGACGTGCGCTGACGCCGATCACGGGGATATGTTTTGTTTTTGGGAACGATTTTAATTGTCCTGTGGCATCAATACCATCCAATACCGGCATTGACAGATCCATTAATATTGCACCGGGCAGATGCTCATGCGCCATTGCTATGGCATCCTTGCCGTTGACGGCCGTCAAAACATTAAGGTTCATATTTGACAGGACCTCATTGAAGAATTCACGGTTTGATTCAACATCATCAACCACGAGTATGGTTGCGTTTTCAAACATCATGGTTTCGTAACCGGGCATCTCAGCAGAGGCATGCTCGTTTAATAAAATTGTCACATTCCGAATGCGCACAGTGAAAATGCTTCCTTCTCCTTGGGTGCTTTTTACGGATATTGTTCCGCCCATCATTTCAACCAGCCGTTTACAGATGGTCAGCCCCAGGCCGGTTCCGCCGAAATTTGCCGTATCCTGGCCGGATTGCTGCCTAAAGGATTCAAAAATACGGTTTGTGTCGTCTTCGGCAATCCCCATACCGGTATCCTCAACGAAAATATCGATATCAAGGGCGTCATCGTCAGTTTCAGTTGTCTTGGCAACGTTGACGGAGAGCTTGATCTGACCCGTTTCAGTGAACTTCACTGCATTTCCAACCAAATTGATAAGAATCTGCCTTAACCGGATTTCATCCAGAAGAAGGTAGGGGGGGAGGTCCGGAACAATTTCAGTGATAATTCGGATGTTTTTCTCTGACGTTTGCTGGGAAAATATCCGTTTTATTTCATTGATCAGGGAGACCAGGCTCGTCGGCGTATAGCTCAATTCAAGCTTGTCCGCTTCGATCTTCGACAGGTCTAAGATATCATTTATAAGCTGAAGAAGGCTTTCCCCTGCCGTTTGAATTGATTGAATATAATTTTTTTGTTTTGGGTCGCTGACAGTAGATGACAACAGGTCGCTGAATCCTATAACTGCATTGAGTGGTGTTCGGATTTCATGGCTGATATTTGCTAAAAATTCCCCTTTGGCCTTGTTGGCCGACTCAGCGGTCTCTTTGGCTTGCTGCAGGGTCTCCTGGAATTTTTTTTGTTCAGTTATATCGTGAAGCAGTAAAAGAAGATGGGGTTCGCCATGGTTCAGAAAACGGCTGGCATGGCATTCCACCCAGATCTCTCTGCCGAAGCTGGTGACCGTATGTATTTGCTCATCAAATTCGATACCTGTATTCAGTATCTGTTTTACCAGCGTCAACCGGTTTTGTACCTGAAACGACGGAAGATCTTGGAGATTTTGAGCCAGCAGCAGTTCCACAGACCCGTTGGCAATTTCTGCAGCCGCTTGGTTGGCCATGACACATTGCCCTGTACCGCCGTGGTAGGCTAACACGCCGAGCCGGGTTGTTTCGAAAATTTTACGGTTAAAGTCGTTCAGCTCACGCAGTTCCTGTTCGGTCTTATGACGTTCGGATATCTCCTGTTGAAGTTGTTCATTCTGTTTTTCCAACTGTTGATGCAACCGTCGAAAAGAGAGGTGTGTTTCAACCCGGGCCAGCACCTCGTCCGCTTGAAACGGTTTTGTAATGAAATCAACGCCGCCGGCTTTAAATCCTTTGACTTTATCATGGGACTCATCAAGGGCACTGATAAAAATAACGGGAACTTCGACAGTTTTTTTGTCGGCCTTGAGAGCCCTGCAGACCTCATAGCCGTCCATATCGGGCATTTTTATGTCCAGAAGAATCAAATCAGGTGATTTGTGTTCAGCGGAACGTAATGCCAGTCGCCCATTGGGGGCAGGCCGAACGTGGTACCCTTTTACTTTCAGAAGATTGGTCAACAATTTGAGGTTGGCGGGGATATCGTCGACAATCAGGATTTCAGCATCCGGATGTTGCTCTCTGTCATTCATTGAATATACCTCCCAAGGCTCAGTAAAAATGAGCATGAATATCCTTGGCCTCGTCTTCCATTAGGAGACTGACCGATTCTTTTATTATTCTGTTTTCCAGAATCCTCTCTGTTATGTATCCGAAATAATAATAAAGAAACA
>JAKSBO010000508.1 GCA_022361095.1 Desulfobacterales bacterium
AACCGGGTGTTTGCGGCGGCCCAATAACGGCCGTGGGCCGGCCTGGTCTCTCAGCACCAGGTAGGCCCATAACGGAAGTTACAAGATCTGTGCAGGTTACACAGACTTTCTTACAAAAATGATTATGGTCATTTTACGAAAGGAAACAATAATATTTCCATGAAATACCCCCTTAAAAAAAATAAGGCGGCGTGGGAAGCCTGGCGGCAGGAAAGCATTGTCAATTACGCATATCTGGTCCGGTACATTGCCTCCCGCTTTGCCATGCGTCTGCCTGCCAGCGTGCTCTTTGACGAACTGGTATCAGCAGGTTCATTAGGCCTTATTGATGCGGTGGACAAATTTGATCCAAGCAAGCATGTCAGCCTTGAGACCTATGCCCGGTATCGTATTAAAGGTGCCATTCTGGATGAATTGCGAAGTATGGATACCTATTCAAGGTCCATGCGGAAAAAAATCCAGGATATTGCCCGGGCAGCAAAAACCATTGAGGACGAAAAGGGGCGGCCGGCCGATGACGATGAAATATGTGAAGTTTTGGGCGTGGACCTGGAAACCTACCAGAATATGCTGACCGATATCCATGGCGCGGCTGTCCTCAGCCTGGATGATTTCATCAAGACCAAAAAAAATGATATCTCTTCCCAGACCCGTTTCCAGGCAGGCCTCAGAGGTGAGGAAAATCCCGAAGACGACTTCTACCGGGCAGAACTCAAATTCATTCTGGTAAAGGCCATCAAAAAATTGACGGAAAAAGAGCAGATGGTCATCTCCCTGTATTATTATGACGAACTGACTCTAAAAGAAATTGGTGAGGTTTTATCTTTGACTGAATCCAGGATATGCCAGATCCACACGGCTGTTCTTGTGAAACTCCATGCCGACCTGGATCGTTATGGGACATAATTTCATTTATTTGGCCTGATATTTGCTTTACATTTATTTTGTAGATTAAATCAGCATAAAGCAATATTCATTTTTTAAATTTTAAGGGGGAGTTATGTCAGACACAATTTTGGAAGAAGAAGACGATCTAATTTCCCAGGAAGATATAGATAGCCTGCTCAACGATTCCATTCCGGGTAAGGATGATGCCGGCATCGTGGAAGAAGATGCAGGGGAACTGTCCCAGGATGACATAGACAGTATGCTCAACGGCCCCGACCTGGATGACGATGATTCCGAAGAAGATGATGCAGGAGAGCTGTCCCAGGACGATATCGACGGTATGATGGCCGACAATGCCTTGGATGATGACGTCCCCGAACAGGAGGAGGAAGGCGAGTTATCCCAGGATGATATCGACAGTATGCTCAACGGACCTGACCTGGATGACGATGATTCCGAAGAAGACGATGCAGGAGAGCTGTCCCAAGACGATATCGACAGTATGATGGCCGACAATACCATGGATGATGACGCCCCCGAACCGGAGGATGAAGGCGAGTTGTCCCAGGATGATATCGACAGTATGATGAACGCCAACGCCATGGATGATGACGGCGATGATGATGACGACGAGCTGATCTCACTGGAAGATATTCAGGGTGCAATGAGTGACGAGCCCCCCCAAAACGCCCCCTCCGAGACTGAACCGCCCCCGGCAGTTGAAACGGCCCCCGAACCTGACCCCCCTGGGGACAATGTGGAAGAGCAAGTCCAGGAAGATGAGGGCGCGGCCACTGACGATGCCATGGCTACGGAAACACCGGGCCGGGATGCTGATCCTCTGGACGACCCCATCAATGAAGACCAGGCAGCAGACCTATCCGCCTCCATACTCACCCAGGACGTGATGGACGCCCTGATTGAAGCAGGTCTGCCGGCCCCGGATGAGCCGGAAGGGGAGACAGAAGAACTCGAAGCAGAGGCCGAAGAGAGCGAAGAGGATACGCTGCCGGACGAACTAGAACAGACATCTGAAACAGATGATGACGGGGAGGAGGATGCCTTCCAGGAACAAGACGATGACGTCACCCAGGAAGATATTGACGCCCTTCTCCAGCAGTCAGATGAGACGGATGATTTTCTGGATGAAGATGAGGACATCCTCATATCCCAGGACGACATCAATACCCTGCTCATGGCCGCAGATCAGGAAGATGAAGATCTGCTCGGCGATATTGAGGGGGAAGACGATCTATCTGATCCGGCCGATCCTTCCCAAGACCTGCAATCCGATGGAGATCAGGTGGTGCTGGAAGGCATTGACGGTGCGCAAATTTCACCTTCCAAAGAAGCGGCCCCGGAAGAATCGGGTAAAAAAGGCGAAAAAATAAAAGCCCTTTTCAAGTCAAAAATTGTACTTGCTGCCGCTTCTGTTCTGCTGTTCATGGGTATCTCCGTTCCCTTAAGTTATTTTCTGTTTTTTTCAAGTGAGCCTGCGCCGCTGCCGGAAAAACAGACCGCCTCCCTGACGGAAATTGATCTGATCCGGGACGGCCAGCTAAACGTTGCCGGAGATGACGCGGTCTTACCGCCCAGCCGAAGGCCAGGGACAATTTTATTAACGGATTTTATAATTCTTGCATCCGATCAAAGCCCGACCATGACCTATGTGTATGCCGATGTATCTATTGATTATTCAGACCAAAGGGCTTATGATGAAATAAACAGCAATCTTGCCTTCTACCGGGATTTGATTTACGGCGCTATCCAGACCCGGCTGGTGTCGGAAAAGAACAATGAGGTAACTGAAGCTGACCTGTTATGGGGTGTGGAAACCTCGTTGAAAAAGGTGTTGCCGCCCCAATATATAGACAAGATCAGTTTTAAATCTTTTAAAGCAACTTAAATGCAGGAAACAAATGACCACAGTTCATGGACATAACCAGATTTTTCAGCAATCCGGTATTGCCCAGGATCTGAGCCAGCAGATCCAGTCCCCCAAACCGGATCCTGAGCAGGCCGCAATACAACAGCAAAATCAGCAGGTGGAAGAAAATACCACGGTTCAGGAAAGCGAAGAGACGCTCTCCTTGAAAAAGGAAAAAGAGAAGGAAAAAGAAAAGAAAAAACGTCAAGAGGCCCTTAAGGCCAAGCGTGCAGAGAAACAACCACCCAAAGATGAGCTGCCGCCGGACCCGGATGGACCGGGCCGGCTTTTAGATACCACGGCATGATGGTGAAGGTTCCCACTGAATTTCTTGTTGTCCTCTCTTTGATCATTGATCTGTTTTTAATCTTCCTGCTCTCTCTTTTTATCCGGCGGGCCAATCGACTTCAACGCAATCCCAACCCTATGCAGGAAAATGATTTTGGCGACATTGCCGCCCAAACCCGTGAAAAAGCCCAGGTTGTAGCCAGGGAGGTACTGACGGAAACATCTGCGATGATAGAACCGATTTTGGAAGCGTCAAAGGACGCAGCCGCGGAATTTGAGCGATTGGTACAAGAGAAACAGGCGCTGACCCGCAAACTGGATAAGTCTCTGGATTCAAAAATCATCAGCATCAACCTGCTGTTGTCCCGGGCCAACACCCTGTACAGCCAGCTTGAAAATCAGCATAATTCCTTACTGAATACCCTGCCGAAGGGAACGACGACCCTATATCATAAAGAGACCGATGTCCTTGATCAGCAACAGCGGATCATTGATCTTTATTATCAGAAGATGGATGTTGATACCATTGCAGAAAGACTTTCCATACCCAAAGGGGAGGTCGCGCTTGTCATTGACCTCAAGGAAAAATTTATTGCAATGGAGAAATCCAGATGATCCCCGGCCTGCCCATTGCGCCTTTGAAAATTATCGGCGCCAACCCGGAACAATCCCGCCTGTTGGATCTCTTAAATTTAAAGCCGGGCCAAATTGTCGATGCAAAGGTGCTTGATGTCAAACCTGAAAATCGTGCGCAACTGCTTTTATTCGGAAAATCAGAAATTGGCCCAGGCTCAAAGGCGCTTGTTCAGGAAGGTACACAACACCTGTCAGGAGACAAAAAAGGGGCTGTCTCAACCACCGCATCCAACCGGTTAAATACCTCCGGCAAACCGTTGCCGGCCGGGCACAAAGTTGAGGTTTTAACGCCGCTGCCATTAAAGCCGGGCATGTCACTGACCCTGACCGCTGTTGCCACCCGGGAAGGCCCGGTGCTGAAACCGGTTCCATCCGCCGCTTTATCTTTGCCCGGTACGCCCTCTGCCGCCGGCACGGAGACAACCCTTAAAATTCTCCCCGGCAAACAAACGTCTTGGACAGTGCCCGAATCAGGTATAAAACCCGGCCGGACAGTGGATGCAAAAGTCATTGATGTTACCGCCCAGAACCGGGCCCAATTACTTGTGAGCGGCCAAAAACTGTCTGTTTCCACCCAGCTTCCCTTGGCCCGGGGCATGGATCTTCCCATGAAGGTTGTCCGTTCCCAGGACGGTATTGTGCTAAAGCCGATTTCGACCCCGTCAGCACCCGCATCCAGCCAAACAGCAGGCGCGGCAAAGAATACTGAAAGTCCAATGCCTTTCGTGCAAACAGCCCTGCCGGATTCACAGGCACCTGCAGGGATAAAAGAATCGTTTCGGCCCGCGGCTTTTCAATCCTTTTCCCCGGCAAAAATTTTCCTGGGTTTAAGTGCGCTTAGCCAGGCCGGCGAACCGGTCCTCAATGATATTCTTATGGGACTCTCCCTGAAATCCGATGTGCG
>JAKSBO010000972.1 GCA_022361095.1 Desulfobacterales bacterium
CGTACGGCTGCCTTGTAACGGATTATTATTTTAACCATTCACCCAAGGATATCGGCCTGTTAAAGGGGATGGCCCAGATCGGTGCGGCCGCCCATTGTCCGATCGTTGCCGGCACCGATCCAAGCCTGATGAACATGGATTCCTGGCAGGAACTGAGCAATCCAAGGGATTTGACAAAAATATTCCAAAGCCCGGAGTATGCCCCCTGGCGATCATTTAGAGCATCCGAGGACTCAAGGTATGTTTCCCTTGCCATGCCCCGGTTTTTGTCCCGTCAGCCATACAGCATTAAGGACAATCCCATAGACGAATTTAATTTTGACGAAGATACCGGCGGGGCCGACCATTCTAAATTTGTCTGGTCCAATTCAGCCTATGCCATGGCCACCAACATCAACCAGGCATTCAAAGTCTATGGATGGTGTTCCCGTATCCGGGGGGTTGAAAGCGGCGGCATGGTCGAGGGGCTTCCCTGTCATACCTTTAACACCGATGACGGCGGGGTCGCTATGAAATGCCCCACGGAGATCGCCATTACCGACCGCAGGGAGGCCGAACTTTCCAAAAACGGAATGATGCCCCTGCTCCATTGGAAGAATACGGATTATGCCGTGTTTATCGGCGCCCAGACCCTGCACCAGCCGGCTGAATATGATGATCCCGATGCCACGGCCAACGCCAATCTCGGGGCCAGGCTGCCTTATCTATTCTCCACCTGCCGGTTTGCCCATTACCTTAAATGTATTGTCCGGGACAAAATCGGTTCAGATATGGAAAAAGACGATATGCAAAAATATCTCAACAAATGGATCATGCAGTATGTCACATCGGATTCCACTGCAAGCCAGGAAATGAAAGCCAGGTATCCCCTTGCGGCCGCTGAGGTTCAGGTTGAAGAGGTGGAGGGAAATCCAGGGTATTACAGTGCCAAATTTTTCCTGCGGCCCCATTACCAGTTAGAGGGGCTGTCGGTATCCTTGCGGCTGGTGTCCAAACTGCCCTCTAAAAAGGAACAATAATTCGAATATGAAATTGAGGCGTGTCTAAGCATCCGGAAAATTGCTCATGCTGCTTAGATTATGGGTTAATCTACCCTAATTAATAAAACGTTAGAAACCTCCCGGTAAACCGGGAAGATTTGTTAAATAACGGCCATGGCCCGGCCCGGAATGATTTGGCTTGGCCCACAACAAAACATGAAAGTTACCTGACAACTTATGGGGTCTTTCATGCAGACAATTTTTTATTAATAGCTGTAAAATTAATTCTTTTAGTTGAAAGGAGTTGTAAAATGGCAAATGCTATTTTCATGAAAATCGAAGGTGTTGACGGTGAATGCAGGGAATCCGGCCATGAAGACTGGATCCAGATTAACGGAATCAGCCACAACCTGGCGGCCAATATTGACCGGGTGGCCGCAAGCGGCTCCGGCGGGCATGCCGTAGGCGCCACAGAACATGGCGATTTGCTGGTGACCAAGGTACTGGACAAATCCAGTCTTCCCATCATGTCCAAATGCTGTGCCGGCCAGTCTTTCGGCACCATTGAAATTGAGATGATGACCGCCACCGCCGGTGCCGAAGCAACCCCGAGCCAGCGGTTTCTTTCCATTGTCATGAATGACGTTTTGATTTCGAGCGTTACATATTCCGACTCATCCGACCAACCCGGCCGTCCGGCTGAATCAATCGGCCTGAATTACAAAAAAATAGAATGGACCTACACGCCCTATGATGACTCGGGCAGCGCCCTGGGCGATATTACAAAATACTGGGACTGCAAAGCCAACACTGGCGGATGATGTATTGTTACCGGCTGTATAAGTTGTGGGTTGAGCCTGGGTGTGACGGACCAGGCCGGCCCATGGCTGTTAATACAGGCCTTTTGAAAGACAAGGGAGGCCCTTTAATCCTTGGGCAAAGGAAATGAAATGTCTGAAAAGAAAATGTTGTTTTCCGGAACCATTTCCGGGAGTCTTGAAACGCTGAAACAAGAAATCCGCAAAGACCCGGCAAAACCGGAGCTGAGAACCTATCTGTTTCAACTGCTCTGCATTGCAGGGGATTATGACCGGGCCATGACCCAGCTTAATATCGCAGCAGAGATGGATGATATAAACAAGCTCATGGCAGGCGTGTGCCGTCCGCTTCTAAACTGTGAGGCATTAAGGGAAGAAATTTTTAACGGCCGGCACTCCCCATTGATGTTCGGGGAGCCTGAGGCGTGGGTCGGGCAAATGATCCAGGCCCTGGCCCTGGACGGCAAAAAAGAGCACAAAGCGGCAAAACAAATGCGGCAAAAGGCATTGGAACTGGCTGAACCGGTTCCCGGGACCATCAACCAGGAGCCGTTTGAATGGCTGGCGGACGCGGATTCCCGCCTGGGCCCAATCCTGGAAATCATTGTTGAAGGCAAATTTTATTTTACGGCGCTGTCAAACATAAAAAAACTGGAAATTGCGCCCCCAAGCGATCTCAGGGATGTTCTCTGGCTGCCGGTTTCCGTTGTCTGGAAAAATGACGGGCAGTCTGTGGGGTTTATACCTGCCCGGTACCAGGGATCTGTCCCAAGCAAGGACGACGCAGTTCTCCTTGGCCGGAAAACACTTTGGGATGAGGTTTACGAAGATGTTTTTTGGGGCTTGGGCCAACGGATGCTGGCCACTGAAACCCAAGATTACCCGATTATGGATGTTAGAGAAATTATATTTAATGTCTGAACAAAAACCAGGTCCCAATTAAAATGGAAACACATTCCTTTAAAAAACGTATTTTACCCTGTCTGCTGGACCGGCTTACGGACAGATATCCGAAAGCCCGTAAAGAAAGCCGGGAATACAGGGTATTGAATTTAAGGCAATACCGGCTCTCCGTTGCAAGGGACCTTGAATTTTTGTTCAACAACCTGACCCAACCGGACGGTAAAATGCTCGAAGAATTCAGCTATGTCAGGCAATCTGTATTGAACTACGGGATTAAATGTGTCAGTGGCGAGTGGGCCGGTACGGAAGGAACCAGACGCCTCATCCAGGCAATTGAAGAGGCCATTGTGAAGTTTGAGCCCAGAATATTGAAAGAGACCCTTTCCGTTCATCAATCCGGTTCATCCCATAAGCGGCATAAATCCAAAATCCATTTTGAGATTGAAGGGGAGCTATGGGCAGAGCCCATTTCTGAAAAACTGTTTATTAAAACCGAGTTTGATCTTGAAACCGGTGAATGCCGGGTGACCTGAAGGTTCAAATCAGACCTTGGCAGGAAAAAACAAGGGCCATTATGGATAAAAAATTTTTAACCTATTACAATATTGAACTGCAGCATTTAAGGGAATCCAGCGGGCGGTTTTCCAAAGAAAACCCTAAAATCGCCGCACGGTTAGGCCTGGATCGGTTTAACTGCGAAGACCCTTATGTGGAAAGGCTGCTTGAAGGTTTTGCCTTTCTTTCTGCCCGGGTTCACTTAAAATTGGATGAAGAATTTCCAAGATTTACCCACTCCATCATCCATACGGTGTACCCCCAATATTTGATGCCCACCCCGTCCATGGCCATGGTCTCTTTTGTGCCGGATCTAAGTGATCCCGACCTGGCCCAGGGGTTTAGGATACCGGCGGATACCAGGCTGAATTCCGCCATTGGAAAAGACGAAAAAACCGCGTGCCGGTTCCAGACGGCACATGACGTCACACTTTATCCCCTTGAATTAAAACAAGCGGTTTATCAAACCGGGTACAGGGATGCCATGGGATTTGGCGGCGGCATCAAAGCGGCGGCAAGTTTACGCTTAAGGCTGTCATCGCCCCAATCCATTCCAATAAATCAGATAGATATAACCCAACTTTCCATTCATATAAGAGATACCAAAGATTCGACGCCCATGCAGATTTATGAGCAGCTATTTGCCAATTGCAAAGCGGTTGTCTTTCAATCTGCAGGGGACAGCAAAGAGTTTAAAATTGTTCGCAGGGACATAGACAATATTCTGGCCCAAGATGGCTTCTCAAGCGAACAGGCCCTGTTCCCCAATGATCCGCGGACCTTTCAAGGATACCGGCTTATCCGGGAATACTTTGCCTTTCCCCAGCGGTTCATGTTCTTTAAATTACTGGATTTAAAGAGTATGATGTCCCGGTGTGCCGACCATGAAATAGACATTATTTTTGTCTTTGATAAAGCGGAAACCCATCTTGACAAAAAAATCACCACAGATAATTTCAATCTTTTTTCCACGCCGGCCATTAACATGTTCAGGAAACGAACCGACCGCATCCACATCAAAAAAAATAATTTTGAATTTCCAGTGGTTGTGGATCGGACACGGACCCTTGATTACGAGGTGCTGCAAATCGAAAAGGTTACCGGATACGGCGTTAATTTTGTTTCGGGAAAACCCTTTCACCCGTTTTATTCAAAAAGCGAATTTAACCGGAACTCAGCCAAATCAGACGCCTATTATGCCGAATACCGCCGCCCCAGAAGTCTTACACAGACCGAAAAGCGGTATGGCACACGGACAGGATATGTGGGCAGTCAGGTTTATATTTCCTTGGTCGATGAACTGTCAAGGCCCCTTGATTCAGACGTTAAGGAGTTATCGGTCACCGCCCTGGTCAGCAACAGGGATCTTCCGGTTATGATGCCGTTGGGAAAGGCCCAGACAGATTTTACCCTGGATATCAACGTTCCGGTCACGGCTGTTTACTGTATTGACGGTCCCACAAGCCCTGTTCCCGGTTTTAAGGAAAAGATATCAGAGTGGAATATCATTAACCACCTCTCTTTGAATTATCTTTCCGTTCTTCGAAGCGCGGATTCAGGGAAAATAGAACAGCTCAAAGATCTGCTCAAACTCTATTGCGACCCTGATGCATACTATTTTAGACGGCAGATTGAAGGCATTGCCGATATTTCTGCAAAACCTGTGACCAGCCGGTTTTATGGGAACGGCCCCATCTCTTTCATACGGGGGCTTGAAATCAACCTGACCCTGGATGAAGATGCATTCAGGGGCATGGGAATTTTTCTGCTGGGCGCCATCCTTGACCGGTATTTCGGGGCAACGGCCCAAATTAATTCATTTACCCAGACGGTGCTGCACTCAGTTGAGCGGGGAAAAATCAAAACATGGCCCAA
>JAKSBO010000413.1 GCA_022361095.1 Desulfobacterales bacterium
AGCTGGTGGGAGATAAAACCGTCAATCTGTTGGCAAAAATTTCCGGGTGGATGATTACCACCTATATGATCGCCAAAATCATTGATACCATTTACTGGGCATATGTTACCGCACCCTCCATGGGTTTTGAACTGGGGCATTTCTACAGCAATAACGGATTCTACGGATACTGGATTTTGATTACCGAATTGATCCTGTGCGGTGTTGTACCGGGCCTGCTGTTGATAAATAAAAGTACCCGGGAAAACCCAACCGCCCGCACTGCGGCCATCATCCTTGGGGTTATCGGTGTATGTTTGAACCGTTGGGTTATGGTGCTTCAGATCATGGCCGTTCCCGTGATGTCCTTTGACTCCTGGGCATTGTACATCCCAAGCTGGCAGGAAGTGGCAACCACTATTTTGCCGGTTGCCTATGGTATCCTCCTGATTGCGGTTGCATACCGGTATCTGCCGGTATTCCCCCAGGAGTTGGAACTAAATGAATCTGCCGAAGCGGCACAAAACTAATAAAGGAGGTTTTCATGTTTCCCTTTTGTTTTGAATGGGCCTGGGACATCGGGCATGCAATTTTTTTCGGTGGGTTCTGGTATGCCATCTCCATTTTAGGGGCAGGCATGACCTATTGCGTATTAAAGGCTGCCTATGACACGGTTAATGATAAAGGCGACTCCCATCACTGAATACGTTAATTAAGCGTGCTATATCCAAAAAAGGGCGGACGATTATTTTACTAAAATAATCGTCCGCCCTTTTATATTTTTCAAATAGAGGATTAAATCGTGTGTTTATTCATCGCTTGAGGAGGTCATTGTTTTAATGTAGTTTTGTGTATTTGTGATTTCTGAAAGATAAGAGTCCAGTTGTGTGTATTCTGCTGCCATGATTTCATATTTTTTTTCAATACGTTCCATGTCCTCTTCGTAATCTTCTCCCAGCCGGTTTACCTTGTCTTCAATGGTATCGATTTCATCTTGGAGAAATCCACCGGACAAAGCATAGCTGCCAAAGGAATCATTTAGAGTATCTCCAAGTCCTTCTGCATCATCTGTCCCCTTAAACAGCGCAACAACCTCATCATAACTGTTGTTTAAGGTTTCATTCAGGGCGTCTTCGTCCAAGGTGATGGAGCCGTCTCTATTAACTTCAATGCCGATATCCAATAGACTGCTAATTGATCCGTTTGTATCCACGGTCGTTGTAATCAGATCCTGAAGGGTCTGCTTCAGTGTTCTGATTGTGGAACTTCTAGCTAGGGTCCCCCAAGCTTCTTCATCTTCATCGTAATCATCATTTTCATTGATTTCAGTCAGAAGGGTATTGTAGGTTTCAACAAGTGAGGTTAATTCAGTTACAATGTCTTCGGTATCGTTTTCTACGGTCATGGTGGATGAACCCGTGGCGTACAGCTTAAGGGAAAGGCCCTCGACAATATCATCAATGCCCGTATTTTTCTGTCGTTGGTAGGTGATGCCGTCAACGGTGAGCATGGCATTGAGCGACGCTTCCCTGGGTGTTATGGTCTGGTTTGCTGCAAATCCCAGAGTGCCTGCTGCAGTGCTGCCTGCATTTTCAAGGGTTACGCTTTCAAGGGTCCCGGCCTCTGAGATGGACATCAGGCCGGTATCAGCATCAATTTCCACCTGGTAATCCGCATTGTTTCCATCTTCTTTGGATGCATTTTCAAGGGCATTTTCAACCGCTTCTGCAAGCGCTTCGGCAGTTTCGTAATCCCCTGCATCAATCTCTGCGGTTAAAGAAACGGCCTGTCCGTTTTCATCCACCTCTTCAAAGGAGATGGTGTTGTTTGTGTTGTCAATGGTTACGGCTGCTGCAAAGGAGATGGCATTATCTCCGGTCATTGTGTAGCCTTCGCCATTTGATTCGTTTAACCCTAACCCGTCCGGCTGACTGATGATGTTAATTCTGTTGTCTTCTCCGGTGTCGTCTGCTTCAAGAATCAACTGATATGGGTTTTCACCGGTGCCGGTATAAATGACTGTTGCCGTGACGCCGGGGTTGTCGTCAGCATCGTTGATGCGTTCTGCCAAGCTTTTGAGGGATATTTCCGCAGGCACAGAGAGCGTAAAAATCTCACCATCGCCCACAGTGAATGAAAGTTCTTCTTTGGGTGCTGTGAAAGACGTTACCCCTTCAGAGCCTTCTACGTCAACCCGGCCATCTTCTCCTGCGGTACCGGTAGCGGACTCAATCTGAATGTGTATACCATCGTCATCTGTGTAGGTTGACGCCGTCACATATTGACTGATGGTCGGGTCATCATTGACAGCGGAAAGCAGATCATCAACAGTCGTGCCGCCCGCAGTTCCGGTAATGGTAAACGTTAAAGGATCTTCTTCGTTTCCATAATTGATCGTCAAAGTCTCGCCCTCTTCTAGGACCGTATCGGTCACAGCGCCGTAGCTATCGGTGGATTGCCGGGTGGTGGGCACATATGCGGTGGCCGTTTCTGAGGCAAACCCATCAGAGATGAACGAACTGGCCGATGCAAGTCGGGAGACGTTAACGGTATGGCTGCCGATATCAGTTCCGTCCAGGACTGTTGCTGTTGCTATGTCGTCGCTTGACGAAGTGACGTTGCGGTAAAGATAGGTGGAAGACAAAGAGAGGTTCAACGCACTCGATTTCATGGATAAAAGCTGGCTTTGGACGGAAGATAACGCCTCCTCTTCGGCCTGGAGTTCTTCAATATCGTCCAGCGCCAATCCTGCAATGGTTTCATCCGCTTCTCGCTGGGTATCCAACAGGCTTTGAAGATCAAGGTCAGACCCAAGCCCAAGTGAGGTGATGGTACCGATTGCCATGATTTTTCTCCTTAAAGTAATATCAGCCTTTGACAGGCAAATTCTTCCGAGTATTGATTCTCGTATCGCCCTCGGCAATTATATCCTTTAGAAGATAAAATATCGATGTTTTTATATGTATCACTATTTTATTTTTTTATAATATATTGAATTTTTTAAATATATATTGTTTTATTTGAAACTAAAAAAATGAGACTTTTTTGTGAAAGTATTATTGGGATCTCGGCCGAGATTCATCCGGGAGCTGAATTAAATCAGTGGAATAGGTAAAAAATTCCAGGTGTAAAATATGGAATGCCGGTTTCTTAAACCTTTATGAAGAAATATGTATATATATTTGTATCTAATGATTAAGTTCTAACATATATATCTTAAACATCCTATTAGTTAAATTTTTAAGTAGATGTTAAGTGTATTAATTTGCAACTAATCATTTGATATATAGATTTGTATTTTAGTCGAAAAACTAATGGATAGATCTTTTAGGCACTTTTCTTGGTTTTGATTAAGGGCAGGATAAAACCAAAAATAATACCCCAAGCAAGTGATTTGGGCATTTACAACACCAGACCAATCATTAAAAGAACTTAGGTAACATCAACCAGAGGAGGCAGGCATGTCTGATAATTCGATACTTTCATCATTTGTGAACGGCTATAAGCCTTATGATGCAGATACGACCTCAACAGACGGCAAGGACACAAACAATTCATTGGGCAGTAACGAGTTTTTAACGCTTCTCGTGGCCCAGCTTGAAAATCAGAATCCCCTTGATCCGGCAGATACGGAACAATTCACTGACCAGTTGGCTCAGTTTTCTCAGGTTGAACAATTGATTAATGTGAATGACAAACTTGATGAAATGACAGAGAATGCTGAGGATTCGAACAATATTGATGCCAATTCATTTGTGGGGAAGACGGTTTCCGCAACAGTGACCTCAATGACCATTGACGACGGCA
>JAKSBO010000747.1 GCA_022361095.1 Desulfobacterales bacterium
GCATGGGGGCGCCGTCCGCCGGGATAGACGAGCTTGTCATACAGCAGACTGACGGAACGTATATCAAGATTGATGCCGGCCATAACATGATCCATGTTACGCCGGCAAACTGGCAGTCCAGCACAGGCGGGAACTGGACCATTGTTGTTGGTGGCAATGCCATGATCGCGGCATCGGGCCGGGCAAGTATCGAGGCACCCACCATTACGCTGGCAGGGAATGTTGTCTCTACCGGCGTGGACGGCGGGACAGGCACTGCAACAGAGAAGTGCAATAAGACCCAGACCGGCAACCTGACCCTGGTCGGTGATCTGGCTGTTCAGGGTAATATTACCGCCACCGGGACGATTATTGATGCCGGGGGCAATACAAGCAACCACAGCCATTAGGGCTGTCAGGGGCGGATTATGGCAGAGGATGTTTACGGCCAGGATATCAAGATGGATGAAAATATGCAGGTGGTTGCGGCGGCCAACGGCGAGGCGGTGATGACGGACGGCCCTGAAACCGGCTGCCAGGATATAAAACTGCGGCTGCTCACCTATCTGGGCACGCTGTTTTACGATAAAGATTATGGCGCTTTGATTATGGACTGGGTGAAGGATGAGAATACCGCAGAAAATCGGCAGGCACTGGAGATTGAGGTGGTCCGGAGAGTCCGGCTGGATCCGCGGGTTGAATACGGCACAGTCCGTGCGTCTGTGCTGGATTGGGATGAATCCGGCGTGAAACTGAGTCTATTTTGGCAATTCATTGATGAAGACCACCTGTTTAATCTGGTGATGGAAACAGGTACTGAAAAAGGCGATATGGTGATTAAAGATGTCAATCCCTATTGAAAAAACACTGGGTGATATCCGGACGGATATGTTTACCCGGATAGAGGAGGTCCAGGAGGAATATAAGGTAAAAGGCTGGCTGCCTGCCCTGCTCAACCTTAATAAAGGCATATTCAGGGGGGCGATTGAGCTGTGGAGCTGGGGTTTGTATCAGTTGTACGCCTTTATGGTGACCATCCTGGTTCAGGCATTTCCTGAATCTGCCACGGACGCCTGGCTGGATTTGCATTGTGCCCAGGTCGGCCTTGAGCGCAAGTCGGCCGTGAAGGCTGTGGGTACGGTATATTTCCTTCGGGACGACACGTCCGGCAATGTCAATATTGCGGCCGGGCGGATCATTAAAACGCCTGTGGATGGTGCGGGCAATGTTTACCGGTATGTGACCTCCGAGGATGTGGTGTTCCCGGACGGAGCATCAGAGGTTGCCGTGTCGGTGCAGGCTGAAGACAACGGAGAGGGGTATAACGCGACTGCAGGCCAGATATCTGAGATCGTCACCTATATTGACGGGGTGGACGGGGTTGAGAACCGGTCCGGATGGTTGACTATCGAAGGGGCTGATAAGGAGACAAACGATGCGCTGCGGGTACGGTATGAGCTGAAATGGCAGGAAGGGGCCGGGTATACCAAGTATGCTTACAAGTCCTGGGCTTTGGGCGTCACCGGAGTTACGGAGGTGAAGGTGTTGGACCAGCACCCCAGGGGCCAGGGCACTGTGGATGTGATTGTACGTGGGTCTGCAGGGGTGCCGACGCAAACCGTTGTTGATGCGGTTGACGCAGTTATTGAGGAGAACCGCCACCAGAATGATGATGTGGATGTCCGGGGTGTGGGGGGGGTGCCTGTGGCCATAGCGGGGGCTTTGGAAATTAAGCCGGATTTCATTGCTGAAGATGTACTGGCCGAGGCTGAGACAAAAATCCGGGCATTGTTTGATCCCACTGTTAATGTGACAGGGGTTACGGCGCTTGAGATCGGCGAGGACCTGGAGCTGGACAGGCTTGTGGCTGCCGCTATGCTGGCGGAGGGAATTAAAAGTACGCCATTTACCCTGCCGGCGGCATCGGTTGTCATTGACAGCGATGAGCTGGCAACCCTTGAGTCACTGACATTGACGTGGACCGAGGCAGAGGAGAGCTGATATGAGCCTGTTCTGGGATTATTTCCGTAAGACACTTCGGTGGGGACCCATCTGGAATGATGGGGCGCTGTCCGCTATTGCCAAGGGCGGTGCCTTCTCCCTGGATGAGGCCCGGGATTCCATCCTCTGGTTGCGGGAGCAATTTGTGCCGGAAAAGTGCATAGAAGATTATCTTCCGGCCCATGCAAGGTCCAGGGCCATCGGTCTGCGCCACTACCGGGAAACCGAAGCGCAATACCGGGTCCGGGTATCTAAAGCCCGGGTCTGGCATGAGAAAGGTGGTAAAGCCAAAGGGATTAGCGAAATTCTTGAACATTACGGATTTGAGGATGTGATCGTTTTCAGCCTCCGGACGGAGGATGAAGCACGTTGGGCTGAATTTCGGCTTTATGTCCGGCCTACCTTCTGGATGGCGGCCGAGGATTATGATCTGCTGAACGAGATCGCCAATGAATTCAAGGCGGCCAGCGCCAAGTTGGAGAGCATCGTGGTGCAGTTTGAAGCAGGGTGCACGTCCTATGTGGGCGTGGAAATCTTAAACGTAAGCCACTATGTGGTGGAATGTAACTGAGGAACATTATGGCCAGTTTTCCAAACGGAGGGGTTGTTACAAATCTTGGACTTGACCTGAAGGCAAAGGTTGAAGCAGGTGCTACGCTGAACCTACTGAGGCTTGTGATGGGCGATGGCGTGGCTGCAGGCGGCACCGATCTTAAAACATTGACCAGCCTGGTCAACGAAAAGAAATCCTGGGGCATATCATCGGCCGCGGCCTTGGGGGGCGGCCGAACCCGGATCCGGACCGTCCTTACGAATGCCGGGGTGACAACGGGGTGGTGTTGCAAGGAATGCGGCATCATTGCCCTTGATCCGGATGTGGGTGAAATCCTTTATACCTATGCGGCCGCAGATCCCGGGGACTGGATGCCGGCCGAATCTGAACAATTTCAACAAATTTTTGATCACATTGCCCTTACCGGAAATGCATCCACTATCAACGTCACCCTTGCCCCCAATATCGCGGCACTGACTTTGGCGGATATGCAGGAGCACGAGGCAAAACAGCTTGATCCGACGGATACCGATCCAGTAAAGAATCGCCACCTTTCCAACGCCCAGGCAAAGGTGTGGCAGGATCATTCTGGAAATGCTGATGTCCATGTGACATCTGCCCAAAAAACAAATTGGGATGCCCATACTGCAGATCAAACAATACACACCAGTTTTCCTGCCGGCACATCAATGCTGTTCAACCAATCAAGTGCGCCCACGGGCTGGGCAAAAAAAGAAGATTGGGCGGCAAATGCAAGCCTGATCATTGGTAATACACACGGGTCAGGTGGGGCAGATAGTCCAGTAAGTTGGACAACAGCCGTAGCTGTAGCCGCCCATGCAACCCATACCCATGCCGGACCAAATCATAGACACAAAGGCCCCAGCCATAACCATATGTGGTATGACTTTCGAGCATCTGCAGCAGATAGGACATTTACGTCAAACGGGAACTATCAAAATATTACATGGGGCAGTTCTGCTGTTGCTGCTATAGATGTTATCGATGGAGGTTCTGGGGCATTAAACATAGACTCTTACACAAATAAAAGCGGGACAGGATACACAGAATATAGCGGCACAGAGAAAACAGGTCCAGCAGGGCCAACAGCGCACAGTGTCGGACAGGACACATACAAACCTAAATATCAAATAGTTATCTCAGCAACAAAAAAATAAAGGAATAAACAATGGCCTTAGAAGGTTTTGTAAAAGCAGGCAGCTATTCAAGGATAAATACAATCAACGTCAGTAAAGGGGCTGCGCGTGTTGATTTTGATCTGGCAGTGTACGAATCAAATGGTGGGGAAATGATACTTGGCCCGCTCGTATTTGCCGTAGATTATGCAAACGAAATAAACAAATATAAAGCGGCCAACCCTGTGTCAGTAACTGTCCCGGAATATCCGCAGGTTTGCGCAGACAGAGAGGCTATGGTTCCCATGTGGACGGAGGGAACGACCGAGGAGGAAATTACAGAGTACGAAACAGCAAAAGATCAGTATGAATCCGACATGACGGCATATAATATTGCTGTGAATAATGCTGAAACAGCCCTGGATGCCTCCGCAGAGGCTATGAATGAATATACTCAATTTTTTTCAGATCAAAAAATTTATGTGGAGAGCAATGCCACAGCCCAGGCGTATAATTATCTCAAAACACAGCCAGGTTTTGAAAGTGTTACCGATGCTTAAAAAAGAAATCCGTCCGTGTATCCGTGGCTTGAGACGATTTGAAAAATTGGGATGTCCGGAAAAAGCATGGGCCAGGGAAACAGGAGAAGGATGCCCTGCATGGAAAGAGTATACAATCCCAGGAGAAGAAGGCAAACCGCCCATTGTCATTAAAGACTGTATTGACAGCCTGTCGGAACACTGGAAATTTGAATCCTTAAAACTGCTTGAAGGCAATCAGGTGGCAACAGAATCATTGAGAAATGGAATGTGCGAACAGGGACCAGGGGGGGAAGTCGTGCCTAAACTCAATCGAGGTCTCATGAGTTTGGCTGCTGCTATAAATAATGGAAACCGGCTGTTGTCATCGGATTTGATAAACTCTCGCGTTAACATGGCTACGATTTTTTCGGACGAACGAATCTTAGGATAAATTTAATATTGTAAAGAATTTAATGCCAAACTTTGAAAAAATAACCGAGCAAACCCTCTATACAGTTGCGGACACATCCCGAATCAAGGCCGTTATCGGTGGTAGATCAACTGATTATTTTGCCCCATCCATCAACGTTGGATTTGAATTCGAGTCTGGGAAAGAGCAGGTGTTTTTTAATATCTGTGATGATCCTGGCCAGCTTGACACTTCTAAGGCTACTGAGTCGCATGACGGAGATAAAATCTCTATCGTATCCGGCGATGTAGAGTCTAATTTTGTGTTGTCTGACTATTCCGTCAAAATCAACCGTGTTTTTAATTCTATCCCGACCGAGGCTCCCAGGTACAAACTTGCATACTCTGAAGGTGTTGAGTTTTATTACCA
>JAKSBO010001168.1 GCA_022361095.1 Desulfobacterales bacterium
ATTTATTACTTCAGTGAAAAAATGTACCTGCCGCATGTTTATGTGTTAGGCATCCTTTACGCCGTATTTATTTTTTATGCCATTGGCGCGGCTGATTATTTAAATGGGGGGGATTCAGTATTTGCAAAACCGTCCGGTGCATTTATCGAATTCTTAAGACAGCCCGGCGGCATCAGCGAATTTTTACAAAAGACCGCCAATAGTTTGACAGGAAGCTGGTGATAAAAATTTTACAACGCCTGGTGTTTGGGTAAAAATTACCCAGATGCAAGGCGCAGGAAAATTTGTAACCGGATGAACCTTACGGTTGTGAAGATTACGAATTTTTCTGCAACGCCGCAGGTGGGTGATTTTTTGCCCAAACACTAAGTGAGATTGCCGTTTTTCAGTGTTTTCATATACCTGAAAAAAGCAGGTGCAACCGTTGGACAAAAATGGGAGCCAACGCCTTCGGTGATGATCTGGAGTGCCTTGTCCACGGGTATGCTGTCCCGATACGGCCTGTCGCTGGTCAATGCATCAAACACGTCGGCAACGGCGATAATTCTTCCGATTAAGGGAATATCTTCTCCCTTCAAGCCGTTGGGATACCCTGTACCGTCCCAGCGTTCGTGATGGGAAGATGCCGCAACAAGGACATCTTTCATGCCGGGTAACGGTTTGAGGATCTCCTGAACCACGACGGTATGGGTTTGAATGTGCTCAAATTCCTCCTTTGTCAGTTTACCCGGTTTGAGCAGCACATTGTCACGAATACCGATCTTACCTAAATCATGGAGGCTTGCAGCGATCTGAAGACGATGCATTTCCGTATCAGAGAACCCAAGTTCCTTACCAATGGCCAGGGAAATTCTGGTAACGGCTTCGGAATGGCCCCGGGTGTATTTGTCCCGGGCCTCCAATGCGTTAATCAGACTGGCGATGGAGCCAATGGTCAACTTCTGTTCTAAAACAAGGCGCTCCCGTTCTTCAAGCATACGCTGAAAATGATCTGAAAGCAGCTTTTCTACGGTAACGACAAGCATATCCACATTAAACGGTTTGACAATAAACGCAGTGACGCCCTCCCTGATAAGCCCTCTCATCACCGGCTTGTCGCCAAGTGAACTCATCACCACAATGGGTAAAAATTTATATTTTGTCGTATTGAGTAATCTGCGGCAAAGTTCATCGCCGTTCAGCCGGGGCATATTAAGATCCGTAAGCAAAATATCGGGCGTGACATCATCAATGATGTCAAGGGCATGCTGTCCGTCATCAGCAAGAACCACGTAAAACCCGGCATCCTCAAGCCCCTGTTTGGTCACGGTCTGAATGGTTTTGTTGTCTTCAACCACAAGTATGGTTTTTTCTTTGACAAACGTGCATCTGTTCATCACGCTTTCAATGCGCGGAATAAGCTCTTTATTTGCCATGCGTTTGGGCACATATGCATCGGCACCGACCTTAAAACCGTTTTCAATATCAGCGTCCGTATCAAGGGAGCTTAAAACAATCACTGGAATATGTGCCGTTTCCGGATTTGATTTAACCCATTCACAAAACTCTAATCCGGACATGTTCGGCATATCCACATCCGTAATCACCAGATCAAACTGGCCTGCTCTCAACGCTTCCTGCCCCTGGAAAGCATCGGACGCTGTTACCGTATGGATACCTGCAGGGCTCAACAACGCTCTCACAGCAAAAAGAGCGGACCTGGAATCGTCAACAATAAGCACATTGGCTTTTTTCATCATCCAGCCTCAATTGTTTTTATATTCATCTTTAAAACCGCCTGACAGTCAGGTATCCTTAAATTTATTGGCCAGATCATTATCAATTACATAAATACAGATCTCATTGGCACCCTGCTGTGAATACTCAAATTTATTTACCAGATTGTCGATTAAAAATTTCACATCGCGTTTAATGCGTTTGTCATGGGCTTTAAAATCTTCAGTATCAAAATCCTTTATGGCCTGCCTGAAATTTGTATTGTCAATAAAAGGCTCCAATACCCGTTTTTTTAAATTATGAACATACCGTTCATACAGGGTTTGGAACAGCCGGGTCTGCTCAATGTCCTTTGCCTCAATCATGATCTCGTGGGAAAGCGTAAAACCCGTATATTCCTTTAATACATCCAGACGCATCCCCTGACGCCGTTTTTTATCAGCACTTTCAGATAGAAGTCTGATTTCAATGGTTTCAAGAAATGCCTCGGTGACATGAATTTCTTCTTTGGTAAAAATACAGTCCACAACAGAACCGATTTCATTGGTCACAGCGGAAATATAATTTTTTATATCCTTTGCGATCTGCTCCTCATTGTAATAGTAAAGGGACTCTTTGACCTGCTGGAGAATGGAATAATCATACATCCTTAGAAGTGAAGACAAAAACCCCTGGGGAACCATCTTGCGTATGGGTTCTTCAAGTTTATTGAAAAACGTACATAAATCAAGCATGTTAATGAGCTTATCTTCCTTGACAAATTTTGAATAGAACCGGTCAAAAAGCTTTATGGAATCCCGGCCGGATAATCCATGTTTCCCATACTCTTCGGACTCGACAATGATTTTTTTCATCATCTTTTTATCAAGCGCCTTTTTGTCCTCGTCATTGAGCCATTTAGGAATGCTCCCCCTGAAAATTTCCATGAGCAGCAAAATAAGCTCTTCATCGCAGAAGTTGAGGTACTTTTTCGGATCTTTTATCCATTGTTCCAAGGCAAGGGATTTTTTCCCGATCCGGGTACAGATAATAATTCGTGCAAAATTTTCAAGCACCATAGGCAGAAAGCTGCTTTCAATATGCCGGCCAAAAATATTCAGGTAAATTTTCACTTCAGTGGTTACATCAAGAACGTATGGGATATCTATATACTGAATACGGTCTTCAAAAGAGGGAAAATCTTTCAGATTCTGTTTATCCTCGGGATTCATGAGAGCAAAAAACAAGGCCTCCACATGCTCTTCAACATTTTCCACCTTATGAATCGCCTCTGAAATAATATTGTGAAGCTCAACCATTCGTTCCACATTGTGCGACTTAATATCCATGAGCGCATAGATGCCGTTATGGACTTTTGCATAGGAAGAATAAATATAATTAATAACGTTGGAATCCTGGAAAAGCGCATTAATACGGCTTTGGAGCATCTGGTTGAGAATAACGTTACGCCGCAGCGGCCTGTCTCCGGGATTGAAAACGGAGATGCCGTTGCCAAGCCGTCGGTTAAAATAATAGGGTCTGGCATAGAGCATATCAAATACCTTGGCCGGCTTGCCCAGGCGCTCCAAAAGGCTCTGATATATAGAGGCGCACACTGTGCAGACTTCATCTCTAAATACCCATTCATACTGTTTTTCCGTGAACAGCTTCCATTTAAATTCATCGTTTTTTATCAATTCGTCCAGAACAGCACGTCTCTGGTCTTTGGGAATCACCAGGAAAGGGTTGTCATGACACAAACAGGGAATTTCAATGAATTCAGGCTCCGGGCCTTCGAAATCCACCTCTTGCTGATCCGGGCCCGACTTCATTTCCGTTGAAGTTGAATCACTGTCAATATACTGGATCAATTTTTCAAAGGAAGACAAGCGCATCAAAGACTGTTCAGGGCCTTTCAGTTTTTTAACATCCAGACGCCAGACCACTTCGTAGCGTAACCCCTCCTGGGTATTGGCATACTGCTCAAATTTTTCCAGAAGATTATTTAAAAAAGTGGATTTCCCGCATCCGTGGGGACCGTAAAACACATAGATCCTGTTCTGCTGGTTACCGTGACGCAGGTAGTCCATCTGTTTCATAAACCGGTTGGCAAACAGCATATCCGGAAAATACGGTGTATCCGAACCCTCCATGAAAAGCGTACCGGTATCATATTTGGTAATGGCCGAATGATCTATATCATTTTCGATTTCAGTTACATGCTTTTTAATCATGTCATGAAATGACTGAAAAATATTTCTTAAAATACCCGAAGGATTGGCATTTAACAGTTGCAAAAATTCCTGGAAGGTTACCGGTTTATGCCGCTGATAATCCTGGATGTTCCGGTTTAAAAAATCCAGGGCCTGGGTTACGGACCCAGCTGCATCGGAATCTACAGAAGTGGTATTGGTATCCATGGTCATGCCACCTCCCGTCTGTTTAACTTCCGTTTATCCATTATATAACATACCCGCTGCCACTTGATTTTTTTGCGAACATCAGGGTCTGCAGTTGTCCCTGCCCCACCTGCAGACGGATCCAGAAAATGACTTTGCGGGGCCGTTTCCTGTTCTTTTCCAACCGGTATGCTGGTCTCAAGATAGACAGGCCCCCCCCATAAAAATTCAATACCGATCATGGTATTTTCAATAAAATCCGCTTTAAGGGGCTTGTTTTCAAATTGATGAACAAGGTGAAGCAGACCGTCTTTGGTTTTTTCCTCATCCACATATATCACCGGTGGATGATACAGGGTGTCGATGACCATATTTTTATAATCGCCGGCTTTCTTGGATTTAATATAGTATTGCCATGTCATGCGTTCCCTGTTTAAACGCTTGCCGGTAACAAACAGCTTGTAATGGTCTATAAATTCCTGATCCACAAATTTGTTTATAAATGTGAAATCATTCATATTCTCCCTGACTTTAAATATAAAATCGTGGCCGTTTTTCTCTCCTTTATCAAACTGTTGCCTCTTTTTCTCATCTTTGAGGCGAAAATATTCAAGGGAATAGCATCCCCTGTCCTGCATATCCTCGATATGTTCAAACAGGCGCAAACCCAAGGCATAAGGGTTGAGCCCGACCTTGGGCAGCGAGGTTACCATGGCATTGACCTTTGCAAAATCCGCTTCATGGCCGCGGATGCGTTCATCTTTCATGAACAAATACTCGTGCCAGTAACTGGCCCAGCCTTCATTCATAATCTTTGTACGGATCTGGGGCTGAAAGTACAATGAGGTGTCGCGAACGATCTGAATTACCGATTTCATCCACTGGTTCTCCTCGGCCCGTAAGAATGAGGAATGCCTGATAATATACTCCATGACGTCCAGGACAGGCTTCTCCTTGCCCTTTCTCATTTTTTTATACATCTGCTCAAACTCCGGGTACTGGGAAAGAACCGGCTCAAAAAATTTGGCAATGTTATTTTTACACGCATTGAATCTTTCAATTTCTTTTAAGTAGGTATTGTGGGACACCTGTTTTATTTTCTGCAAAAAAACATCAAAATAGTAATCCTGCCTGGATAACCTTACAGCAGGCTGATTCCGGACTCTCAACAGACTGTCCAGCGCTTTGTTATAGCCCACCAGGTTATCCATCCCCCTGGAAAATTCAATAACATAATCCACCCATCGCTGACCCTTTTCACTTCTAAGCTGGGCGATCAGGCGCTTATCGGCGAGCGCCTGGCCGGTGAGGTCAATATCCCATGTATTTGCAAAAAATAAATTATTCTGAAAA
>JAKSBO010000669.1 GCA_022361095.1 Desulfobacterales bacterium
AGCCAGCAGATAGGCGTAAATATCAGTCAGTCGGATGAATTTATGGCTGACTACCTCCAAATTCTGAATGGTTTCCTGGAATCCAAAGGGTTCCATGCTGGTGAGATATGAAAAAATGGACCGTTCATTCTGTGCCAGTCGCCTGAACAAGTGGGGGATAGCCAGTAATACAGTAGGGTGCAGTGGCCATGCAGATTTTGCCGCTTCGGTGAAAGTTTCTGTATCCATCCCCAAGGGCAAAGGAATCCCCCCTTTATTAAGCTGGGCCAGTTCCTTTGTGATCCCATCCTCAATGCTCTTTGGCAGCGCACCCTCACGTTTAATCGCTTGCCCGACCATGCGTATGGTGGTGGCGGCGGATTCGTTGAACTGAATTGACTGGAACCGTTCCTGGACCTTGGCCCATTCGCTTCTGACGGTGCGCTCAGACAATTCCACATAATCATCAAACATTTGGTGCAGAATGATGAGGAACAGGACCGGGATACTCTGCTGCCGATTGGCAAATTCTGCGATTTGCTGGAATATATAAACATCTCCACCGTTTTTGTCCTGCAGGGCATATTCCAAGGTTTTTCCGGCTTCGTCAATGCAAATCAACAAACCGGTGAGCCCCTGGACTCTTACTTCTTTTTGAGTTTCTAAAAGGAAATTCAGAACAGTGTCTGAATCTTCCCAATGGTTCTTATCAAGGGCTTCCTGTATTCTCGAAATCAACTGACTGGTGCCAACCCCATGCTCCAGCATATGCACTGCATCTAAAATGCCTTCTAATAATAATTGAGAAATGGGACGACACCTGGCGGTAATAACAATGGGCAGATAACCTTTTTTCTTCTTTTTTGCGGCCTGAATCTCCGCTTTAGAAAAAGTTTCCGATGGGCTGGTTTTGCCAAGTAAATCCATCGCTTTGTCAGATAGGGCAGCGTCCTTACCTAATAGGCGACACAAGAATACCGCAAAGGCAGATTTGCCGGATCCGTAGGGGCCGACTAGTGTAAAAGCCCGCTGCCCGGTTTCCATGTCAATTCCCTTGCAGACCCATTTTAAGGACTGAGACACATTGGGAGTGATAATATAATCCAAGTCGCTATCCGCTCTGTTCCAGTCATTTGCCAAATTGGTTGAACGAAGGAAGCCAGGAACAATGCCAATGTATTCTGAAATCAATGTGGGCTCAGCCATGGATCGGTGTCCCCTTATAATAGTCGTTTAGCAGGTCCCATGCCTCATGTTCTTCCATCTCGCATCGAACGAAAGCGACTCCGGCCGATTCGGTAAACCCATATTTTTCACCCCACTTTGGCGAGGTTTCAAGCAATTGTACGGCTTCAATCATTGCATTTTCATCCAGCATGAAGACCTGCCCCGGGCTAAATTCATGGTACAAGGCTTCCTGTATGCGCATGCCTCCCCGGGCCGATTTTTGGTTTAGATATTCAAAAATGGCAAAACCAATTATTTCTGGCGACAGGGATGACTTTGGACCAATGGAAAAACGATATAGGTCAGAATCCTTCATGGGATGGATAAGGTTCAACTCCTGAAACGGACACTCAAAGGATTCTTCTTTTAGCTTGTGAGGATCAAATTTTCGCCCTCCAGCATAAGTCCGAAGATAGCAGTCAACATCTCGCATGATAACTTTATCGGACGGCGGTTTCTTATTGGGAGCCAAAGACTTCAGTGCAGCTTGTGCCACATCGTGCTTGCTGAACTCAGGTTTGTGTAGATAAGAGAAAAGTGCAGTACCGGCAGTTGTTACATTCGGGTTAGTATTTAATTTCCAATGCAACAACCATAGGGTTGCATTATCTTCCAGGAAAGGGTCCCACCCATTTTTTTCATCGAAAATTTTCCTACCCAGATCAGAAACTTCTTGGTCTTCGATAATGCCGGCCATCTCACACCAGTAGCGGATACTATCGACCATGTTTTTACCTACGCCTAAATCCACGATGGCGTCGTGCTCTGCGAACCAATGACCGTTTTTTACGAAACGAAACCCTTTTTCAAGCCACCCGTACCGAAAACAAAAGGTCTGGTGCCCAGAAAATTTGGCCTTTCTTATGCTCATTCACTACATCCTTCAACTCAGTTGCAACCGCAGCAAAACGGATAAAGCGTTAATGCCTAAACCGTGTAACTTAAAAACGTCTGTTCAATACCATGCCTGACTCTCCAAAACAACAGAATGAAGATTAATCTAAGCACATAGTGCCAACATTAGCCGGGGACTTCAAATCATAGAAAACCCCTACAATTTTAACTGGGGCCGCTATCCCCACATGGCCCAATCCGCTCAATTTTCACCACATTTTCTTTTTCTACGAACAGAACAATACCCACGAATGATTTGAAACGGCCAGGGGCCAGGGGAGGATTCCACACGTCCCGTTTTGCTTAAAAATGCAAAAAAAGCGAGGAGAGCCTTGACAGGCACAAGTCTTATGGACTATTGATTTTCCACATTGGTGCCCAGAAGAGCACCGTTTCACATTCAGTACACAACCGCA
>JAKSBO010000036.1 GCA_022361095.1 Desulfobacterales bacterium
AAGACAACATGTTTCCCAACTAATGTGTTTGAACAAAAAGTCACCCACCTGCGGCGTTGCTGCACAAAGCTGCAATCCTCACGTACTATAGTACGCTCCGGTTGCAGCTTTGTTTGCGCCTTGCATCTGGGCAACTTTTCGTCCAAACACGGGATTTTTGTTCAAGTACTAATTAAAATAAACGATTAAAAAGCCCCTGTGCACTTTCGGGGGGCAGCCTTTTATCTGTGTGATCGGTTTTTATTCATGGTCCAGCGATTTTTGAAGGTCGCAGGCCTCATCGGCAAAGCAGATAATGGCCCTTTCCAGTCTCGGGTAGTCCGGATTAAAGGTGCCGCGTCGCCAGTAATCATAATCCAGCTCTTTTTGGGCCGCTTTGCCGGCAATATCTTTTTCGCCGAAAACGGTTTTGGCCGATCCTTTTTGGCAATTATAAAAATCTTCCATTTCGGGCGGGGTGTCATAGGATTTGCATTGGTGATACCTGCCATTGACCCCGTAATGGGGGTCTGCAGGACTCATGGACAAAGCGGTATGGGCATAATTGGCAAACCGGTATGCGGTTCCCTGAAACGCCCGGTCCACCGGCCCTAATTTGACCTCTTTAATATCCCCGCAGGGCGGATCAATGTTCCGTTCGGCATGGCGGGATGTATACCAGATCAGACCCCGGCGCCGGGCGGTCACCCGGTCGCAGAAGAACTGCCGTGCGGCTTCGGCGTCAATGGTTCCATCGTCGGCACTGACCGCCATAAGTACAGGCACGTTAACCGGGACTTTACTTTTCATGATGCTTTTGGTGAGCAGATAAAATTCAGCCCCCGCATTGACGGAGAATGATTCATACCGTGCCGCGTCCCGCTCTGAATATGTGTCGAGCCAATCTTTTACCCAGCGCAGATAGGGACTGAGAAAGGCAAGTCCTGATTTGGCCTTGACGGCTGTGGAGATCAGGATGAGTCCTTTGATTTTGGAAGGTCTGGGGTTGTCCTGCAGATGGCGGATGGCCAGGGCGGTGCCGGTGGAAAACCCCACCAGGTATAGATCGGAAATCGACGGCATCTTTTCAAAACTGCGGACCCCATAGTTGGTGACGGCCATCCAGTCTGAATGCCGCATCTTCAGGGAGTCTCCGGCAACCGTACCGTGACCGGGCAGCAACACGGCCCGGATGGTTGCCTTTGGGTAAGCCCGTTGCAGGGAGTCGGCAATACTGCGCATCAGGTAGGGGGAATCGGTGAGCCCGTGGATAAGTAAAAAGCCCTTTCCTTTACCGGGGCCTGTGTTCTCTTTTTCCGGGAGGCGTTCAAAAGGCCCCCGCATTTGTGCTGCCTGGGCAGCCGAATATGCACCCAGATACGGCTCGGCACCATTAGCGAACCTGAGGTCACTTAAAATATGTTCAATATTTTTTCTGCTCTCCTGAACATATTGACTGAAAGGTAAATCCGGATCGGAAGGAACGCCTGCAGGCCTGCCGGTTTCTTTCAAAAAAGAGGGTTTCGGAGCACAGGACGCAATAAAAAGCAGGAAAAAAACAAAAGATGCGCTGATCTTAAATCTGAACATGGTGGTTCTCCTTTGGCTGATAATATTTTCATAACCCTAAATCAAAACGGAGCTGTTTCATTTGAGGAAAGGGGGTTTAACAGGTTCATCGTCACATCTTTCCGGCACCAGGTAGCCAAGGTAGAAAAATCTCCTGATATTGGGCTTACATGGTTCTGGCAATACCTGCCATTTTATGGTAGCTTTCACGATCAGGCAACCTCAAATAGCAGCCATGGACAGAAGTTGGTCTATCTACATTGCAGCAGAGATGAGCCCTGTGTCTGTGTTGATAAACGGCATGCACTTTAGATGATGATGATGATATTATTCAACGGACAATGGCGTAAAAACAAAATTCATCTTTTCCAAGGACGGCCGGTTAGCCTTGGACGCTTGCTGATCCCGATATTGGTTTTGTTTTTTTGCGCCCCATCCATATCACTGGCCTTTAGGGCCATGTTCTCCCGTCCCTTTGATACAAGCTCTTATAATTGCGGCCTGACCCAGGACCAGGACGGATTTATCTGGGTGGGAACCCCCGAAGGGATCGTCCGGTGGGATGGATATGAGATGAAGCGGTTCGCATCCGGCCCGGATTCCCTGAGCAACGATATCGCTCCTTGTGTGTTTGCCGACACTTCCGGTTTCCGGATCTGGGTGGCCACCATGGGCGGCGGGTTAAATTGTTACGACAAGCGGCTGAACAAATTTATCAATCTACGG
>JAKSBO010000362.1 GCA_022361095.1 Desulfobacterales bacterium
ACCTGACATATCAGCTGCCAGGCTCAGCCCACAACAAAGTTTGAAAAATCTGAGTAACTTACACAGACTTTCTTATAAAACCATGGGAGAAACCTATGAAACTGAAAACCAAAATTATTCTGCTTGGCGTAATAAATATTTCCGTACAATTGATTCTTCTTCTGCTCATTTTTAATATTTTTTCATCCTTGCTCACCGGGTTTTCAACGATCATCGGCAAAGCGGACCGGAACAGGACAGTTACCCAGGAGTCACAAAAAGATATCTTGAATACAACCGCCGAGGTTCATACCATGGTGGCCCGGATGACCGAGCTGAACGATCTGACCGTGGCTACCAACAATTCGATTAAAATCCTGGAAAAAAAGATTTCGGACAGTGCCGGGAAGCTCACAAGGATCTCCCAATCCATTGACAACCTCCTTGACAACATTGTTGATGAAGGTGTTCAGGATCAGCTCTTCGACATGGCTGACAGTGTGGGAAATCTTCAGGAAATTATGAAGAGAGAAGCGCTGATAAGCCTCCATGAAGCCGTGAAAACAATGGACGATTCAGCCCATAAAATGAAAGCACAGTTGGAAAATGTCCGTTCCTTTTCCGAGCATATCAGCAAAACCGAAAAAATCAGTGGTCAGATCACCCAGGGAAGCAGGGAAATACTTGCCATATCTGATACATTTGCAAAATCCATTGAAACGGATAGGTTTTTTCTTTCGTGCATGGTTTTAATTTTTGCATGTGTTACCGGCGGCTTTAGCTTCCTTGTGAGGCGGACAATAACAACCCCCATGCAAAAAGTGGTTTACATGGTCAAGGATATCGCCCAGGGAGAAGGGGATTTAACCAAACGTTTGGAAATAAAAAATAAAAAGGATGAACTTGGTGAACTTTCCCTATGGTTCAACCAGTTTATTGAACGGCTTGACCGGATCATCATTGATATCGGTCAAACAGCAGACAAAGTGATGACTGAATCCCAATCGGTTCTCAGCTTTTCAGATAAAATGGCGGAAGGGGTTAAAACGTTTTCCCAGAAATCCCAGGCCATGTCTGTTGCCACGGATCGGATGAATTCAAGCATGACCACCATTGCATCCTCTGGTGAAAGGGCTGCGGATTATATGGGAACTGTCTCAGACTCAACCTCCCATATGAACAGCACCCTGGAACGAATCACCCAGGAATGCGATCAGGCAAAAGAGATGTCCGATGAAGCCGCCATAAAAGTTGAGCATGCCACCCAACGCGTAGAATCCCTTGGGGGCTCAGCAGCAGAAATTTCAAAGGTCATGGAAGTGATTACCAATATAGCAGCACAGACCAATTTGCTGGCACTCAACGCAACCATCGAAGCGGCAAGGGCAGGAGAAGCAGGCAAAGGGTTTGCCGTCGTGGCTGAGGAGATCAAAACCCTAGCCGGACAAACGGCTGATGCGACGGATGACATAAAGGAAAAGATTGCCAGAATTCAGGCCTCGACCCAGGATACCATTTCGGATGTAACAAATATTTCACAAATTATTTCAAATGTGGATGATGTGGTAAAAACCGTCGTGGATTCCCTGAAAAAACAATTTTCCGGCTTTCAGGATATCACCGATAGTATTGAACATGCATCGACCAGCATGAATGAAATTTCAGGGAATGTATCAGAAAATTCAAATCTCTCGGCGGAAATTGCCGGAGAGGTTTTAGGAATGAATGATGTGGCCGGAGAGATGACACAAAACAGTGACCAGATGAATCAAAATGCAACCCGCCTCTCTGATCTTTCAGTTACGTTAAGCCATATGATTTCCGAGTTCAAAGTTTCAAAAACCAACAGCAAAGTACATTAATCATCAAAATTAAACACAATATTACAATTTTACGCTTGAATTATTACAAAATCTGTTTTATTTTTCCATCTCCTGAAATAAAGAGACATGGATTGTGACCACGAATAAAAATGACATAATAATCATCGGTGGCGGAATCATTGGACTTGCCTGTACCCATTATTTGGTGGACCAGGGAACAAACGTCACGATTAAAGAAGATCAGCAGATCGGACCAGGGGCACCCCACGGACACTGCGGCCTGCTTTTTGTCAGTGACGTGATCGCTCTTTGCGCACCAGGTGCCGTCTCCACGAAAATTATCCGGACGTTACGCGGTACCACCCCTCTTTACATCAAGCTGAAATCAAACATGGACCGGATTGCCTCTCTTCTGCGTTTTGCTCTAACTGATTATATGCGCCCCCCGATGGGACGACCCATCGCTGAAGAATGGGCAGGGTAAACCCCATGACCTATGACGATATGCCTGTGATCGGCAGAACCTCCGGATTCAGCAACCTGGTTGTGGCTGGCGGGCAACTTTCCGCCCAAACAGAGGTTAAGAATGGATTTTAAAGGAATGATAAAAAGAAGGGCACCAAAAAAGGGTTTTCGAACAGAATCAGTGCTCAAAAACCCTTTAAAAATAGACTTACTGGACAGTTACGTTGACCGCTGCAGGCCCTTTCTGTCCGTCCTCTACGTCAAAAGTGACCCGGTCACCCTCATTAAGAGATTTAAAACCTGTTGCATTGATGCCGGTATGATGCACGAATACGTCAGGTCCCTCCTCCTGCTCGATAAATCCGTATCCCTTTGCATCATTAAACCACTTTACGATCCCATTTGCCATTGCGACTCTCTCCTTACTTGTAGTGAATAATTTTAGTTTCAAACTCAGGTCCTGCCACGCCAACAATGGGTTCCAGCCCTTAGAACGAAACTTTCAAAGCCCTGCATTTCGCAGCTTTGAATGTATATTATTAGCTTCTGTTTAAAAATCAAGCATTATTTATTAAAATTTCATTTTTTTTCGTAATCATGGACCAAACGGCACGCCGCAAAATGGCCGGAAGAGACTGGCATCAGGCGAGGGCGCTGACTTTCGCACTGGATCAAAGCACGGTCACAGCGTTTGGCAAATCGACATCCGGAAGGCATTTTTGACAAAGCAGGCACATTTCCCGGAATGGTGGGAAGCGATTTTTTCGCCGTTTGTGCCAGGGAGGGTATGGATTGTAAAAGTTTTTGGGTGTAAGGGTGAAAAGGATTCCGAAACAGGGTGGTCACAGAAGCGCTCTCTGCCACAGTGCCGGCATACATGACAACAACCCGGTCACAATTCTCTGCAATCAGGCCAAGATCATGGGTGATTAAAATCACCGCCATACCTGTTTTATCCCGAAATTGAAAAATAAGGTCCATAATCTGGGCCTGTACGGTAACATCCAAAGCCGTGGTCGGCTCATCGGCAATCAGGATATCAGGTTCACAGGCAAGCGCCATGCCGATCATTACCCGCTGGCGCATCCCGCCGGACAACTGATGGGGATACTTTTTCATCGCCTTTGGGGCATCGGGGATCCCCACCTTTTCAAGCATCAGCAACGATGCTGAATACCTTTGCTTTTTCCCCATGCCGGGAAAATGCAAAGAATATATCTCAGCAATCTGCCGGCCTACGGACTGAACCGGGTTTAAGGCGGTCATGGGTTCCTGGAAAATCATGGATATTTTTTTACCCCGGATATTGCGCATGGCGTCCATGGGGAGATCAATCAGGTTTTGGCCCTTAAACAGAACCTCTCCTTTTTTGATTATTGATACTGGCTTTGGCAAAAGGCGAACCACACTCAAGGCCGTCACGCTTTTGCCGCACCCGGATTCTCCGGCAATACCCAGGACTTGGCCGGCCTCAAGATCAAAACTGACATCATCCACGGCAAGCATCTCCCCCTGGCCGGTCCGGAATGCGACCCCAAGATGCTTAACAGCTAAAAGCGGAGGACAACTCTTTTGATTCATTCCGGCCCAGCCTCTCTTTTATAATTGTCGTCAATGATGGTAACAGGGGCAAACACCTCTCCTGCCTTTTCAGCTTCAAAAGTCTGTTGACGTATATGCGCATCAATCCAAAAGAGCCCGCCCGTATCCGAGGCAAAAGGATCGAACAGACTGTCCGACACAGGGGTGCCGTGGAATTCGGGCAGCCGCATCCACCGCCAGTAAGCCAGCCGGACATAGGGCACCATATATGAGGGTACATAGGCACAGGTATCATGTATTTTATCCTGGATTGTCCTGGACAAATGAATACGTTCCTGCTCATCCAGGCTGTCGCGGTACCGGTCAATGAGTTTGTCCAGTTCAGGATCATCCGTGTTGGTGATATTGTTGGTCTGGGGTTTATGCGCGTTGTCCGAGTGCCATCCCTGCCAGTAGGAGGGCCGCAGGCCGGCACTCAACCCGACCCAGGCCACATCATGTTTTTTTTCCAAAGTTTTCTTAACCATGGCCGTGGGATCAAGGCGCTCCAGTTCCAGATCAATACCGGCCTTAAGCGCCTCTTCCTTCAAGACGGCCAGCCGGGGCATATGCTCTTCCAGATAATAGGTCACGGTGGCCGAAAACCGCATATTTCCTTTGTGCCAGATGCCGTCCGATCCTCGTTGCCAGCCGGCCTGGGTCATCAATGTTTCTACTTTTGAAATATCGTAATTACGGGCTTTGATGGTGTAATCGGTATATTCTCCATATCCGTAAAAAGCCTGGGGCAGGCGGAAATAATCATCCCGTAAAACCTGTTTGATCACCTTATCCATGTTCATGGCATGGGCAAAGGCCCGGCGGACCCGAATATCCTTGAATACAGGTCGGTCCAGGTTCAGCCACATCCCCCTGGACGGCTGTTCCAGATCATTGAAAAACCAAATCCGTTCCACATACCCTTTATTAATTACCGGCGTATCGGATTTCTGGTGCCAGAATTTGGGCAGCACCATGCCAAAGGTATCCAATCGGCCTTTTTTAAAATACTCCCACTGCATATTAAAGTCACGGATCACCGTAAACAGAACCGAATCCACGTTGAACCTATTTTTAAAATACCGCCGCTCTTTTGCCCACCACTGTTTTTTACGGGAAAACCGGATAAACCGCCCCTTTTTAAACGCACTGATCTGATAAGCTCCGGTATTGGGCACAACGGCCCAGTTGAACCGGGGCACAAAATCATCTCCCAGGGTTTTAAAAAAATGTTCGGGCGTGGGCCTGATGCCAAGTTTCAGATAAAGGTCAGGCACGGCCTTGGTGCTTTTCACTGCAATCGTATAGTCGTCAAAGGCAGTAACGGATTCGATCTCCCGGGTGTAATGATCATTGTACCAAGGCGCCACAATATGCTCCGAGCGCATGAATGTCAGGGTATACACATAATCCCCGGCCGTCACCGGCACCCCGTCCGACCACCGGGCATCGGGATCCAGCTTGAAATACATGGTCTTTTTATCAGGGTCATAGGCCCAGTGGGTGGCAAGCTCGGGGATAATGCGCCGGGTGACCGGATGAAGGCCGATCAAAGAGAACTGGTTGTCCAGAATTGCACTTCTGAAACCGCCGTTGGAATCGGGTCCCACCACCCTGAAGGTCATGGGAAAATTCATGATCGCTCCCCGGAACACGCCGCCTTTTTGGGCATTGTCCGAGGCAAATACCGGATCTGTGTTATTGGTGAGCCACTGGATATTTTCCGGCAATGTTTCATACACCAGTGGCGCAAGCCCTTTGTTGGAAGGCGGTTGAGATGGAGGCACATTTCCGGGGTCATCCGGTGCGCACCCCGGCAGCGCCCCTGAAAGGCAAAAAAAGAGCATGGCCGACACCGCAAATACAACCCGCCTGGATAGCATCTTTATTATCTCTTCCTGAACTTGTAAAAAGATTAAATCAACCCTTGACAGCTATTTTTAAAAAGTAAAAGAATACAGCAATTTTTAATCTGATCCAAGAGGAGTTTTCACCCCATGATCCTCCATGTGGACATGGATGCATTTTTTGCTTCAGTGGAACAGCGGGACAATCCGGATCTTTTGGGCAAACCCGTTATTGTGGCAGGGCATTCCAACCGCAGTGTGGTGTCTGCAGCCAGTTACGAGGCAAGAAAGTTCGGCATCCATTCGGCCATGCCTGTATTCCAGGCCAGGCAGAGATGTCCGCATCTCATTATTCAGCCGGGCAGCCGGGGGAAATACGCCCGGGATTCAAGAAAGATCATGGCTATTTTAAGGCAGTTCTCCCCTTTGGTGGAACCTGTCTCCATTGATGAAGCCTTCCTGGATATCACGGGATGTGAAAAATTGATCGGCACCCCTGAACAGGCAGCCAAAAGAATTAAAACCGAAATTGCCGCTCAGCTCGCCCTGACCTGTTCTGTCGGTGTGGCACCGGTTCGTTTCCTGGCAAAGATCGCATCGGATATGAACAAACCGGACGGGCTGACCATAATTTCCCAAGAGGCCATGGCCCGGGTCATTGACACCCTGCCCATCAACAAGGTGCCGGGTGTCGGCAACAAAGCCCTGGGGCAGATGCAAGGCCTTCACATTGAAACCCTGGGGGATGTGAAAAAATTTGGCCGCACACTGTTGAACCACAAATTCGGCAGTTTCGGCCAAAGGCTTTTCCAACTGGCCCGGGGAATTGATGACACCCCCATAGAACCGGAAAGACCCCGCAAATCAATATCCGGTGAAGTCACGTTGTCCCGTGATATTTCAAGTCCCCGGGAGGTTCAATCCGTTCTGCTTGCCCAGGCCCACAGGGTCGGCAATGAACTGCGGGCCGGTAGCAAAAGATGCAGGAAGGTCAGCATTAAACTTAAATTTTCAGATTTTTCCCAAATCACGCGCACCAAAACCCTTGACACATGGATCTGCTCATCCAATGCAATTTTCGATCAGGCACTGCTTTTATATAATAATTTGAAAATCACCAAAAAAATCCGCCTGGTCGGAGTGGGCGTGTCTGACTTCCGGGATACGGAAAAGCCCATGCAAGGATCCTTGTTCACCGATGAAGCCCAACTAAATAACAGGCAATGGGAGGCCGTGGACCGGGCTATGGATTCCGTGCTCGCCAAATTTGGACCCGATGCCCTGAAAAAGGCAACCCTGAAAACCCGGAAATTTTCACACAAATACATAGGAGACCAAAAAGTGAACCCGCTGTGTGCTGTTGAAGTAACCATTACAGGAAGAGTCCAGGGCGTATGTTTCAGGCATGAGACCCACCTGGCCGCCCAGGAGAGACACGTGTCCGGTTATGTCAAAAACATGCCGGACAGATCGGTCCACGCCCTGTTTCAGGGCAAACAGGAAAACGTGCAGGATATGCTGGCCTGGTGCCGGAAAGGTTCCACCTTTTCAGAGGTCAAGGATGTAACTTCCCGGACGGTTTCGGTGGATCCGGCATTAACCCATTTTGAAATCCGGTATTAGGGGGAACCTAAAACCCTAAATCCTCATTGACAAGTATGATCTTTATCCGGCCCTGTTCAAAGGATTTTTCCGTAATGGTCCAGTAATTACAAATTCTGTCCGGGCTCGAACAATCGTGACAAACCCCGGCTTTTGCACAGGGTGTTTTCTTATCAAGTTTCATACAGTTCACAGGCGCGGCATAATTTTTAATCCGGGCCATGGCACCTTTAATGTCCCTGCAGATCTTGTTACGCCCTACAATGAGCAGCACATGTCTGGGCCCCCACATGATAGCCGCCACCCGGTTGCCGATCATGTCCAGATTCACCAATTGCCCGTCTTCGGTAACGGCGTTGGTCCCGGTGATGAACAAATCCGCCATCAGGGAACGCCTGCGCAGCTCAAACTTCTGCTCCGCGGGCAAACTGGTATCAAAGGTATCCATCACCTCAAAATCGGGGCTGTCCTTCAGGGCCTCAAAAAGGCCGGTGGAGACAAAAGAGACGGAACCACCCCAGGAGACGCTTTTTGCCTTCAAAGGCGGAATGATGGTGCCCAGGGCGATTTCCTTGGCCTTTTCTGCGGAGTCGGCAAGATAGACGTCAAACTTATTGGCTTCAAGGCGTTGCTTTACGGCCTCCAGCTTAAGTTGCCAGTAATTATTTATGGGATTTGTCATTTTTCCTCACTTCAGATTAAATGTTGCCTTAATCTTGGCATTGTTTTTTTCATCCTCAGCAACCGGATCAGGCTCTGTAACAAATACGCGTTTTATATCAATCTTGCCCGTTTGTGTCAGATAACGGGCAATCACATGGCCACGTTCCCGCCCAAGGTCGCTTAAGGCCTCCTCATCCAGGGGCAAACTGGTGACCAGAAGCTTTTCTTTTTCAT
>JAKSBO010000523.1 GCA_022361095.1 Desulfobacterales bacterium
AAGTTTTTCAACGATTTTGGGATTTCGGTTCGCTCGGGCTTCAGCCGCACGCGTCAATGAATCGTTCAGTCCCGGGTCATAAACGGAAAATCCATATCCCAGCATATGAATACTGCCCAGGGATTTGAATTCAGCAGGAGGCTCGCACGATATTTCAACACCGGTTATAAATTCAACCGGGTATGAATGAACGATGTCTTTTATCTCAAGGATTCCGGCAATGGTATCGTGGTCAGTGAGCGCAACTGCCTCTAGGCCGGTCTCTTTGGCCAGATCAAGGATTTGTCTGGGTGTCAGTGATCCGTCCGAGGCAGTGGAATGTGTATGAAGATCGATCAAAGCCTGCTGCAAAGCCTATAAAGAGGAATTAAATTCCCAGAGCCTTCTCCATATTTTCTTCATGGGTTTTGCACTTGATGCACTGGGTTGTTACAGGCCGGGCTTTGAGCCGTGCAATGGAAATATCTTCCTCACACATTTCACATTGGCCGAAGGTTCCGTTTTCAATTCTCTCCAATGCTTTTTTAACCTTTTTAATCAACTTGTGTTCCCGGTCCCGGATGCGCAGTTCAAAACTTCTGTCTGCCTCATGTGAGGCACGGTCCGTGGGGTCAGCAAAGTTCTCCTTGGGCTCGGTCATGCCTGTAACGGTTGTGTCGGCATGGGAGAGCAACTCATTGAGTCTTTCAGTCAACAACGCTTTAAAATAATCCAGATCTTCCTGTTTCATGGTGTTGTCCTTCTCTTAAAATGGATTTTGCGCGACACCTAAAAGTTCATTAATATATGCTTATATATTAATGTTGTAAAGCTTTTTTTGTCAATATTCAATAGTTTTCATTAAAGTCAGCAGATTCTGGGCAATTGTTCGCCGGTCAACATATCCACCATCCGGGTTCCGCCGATAATCGTCTCAAGCACTACCCGGCCAGGGTCCTGGTCTGTAACCTCTCCGATGATCACTGCGTCTTTGCCGAACTCGTCCCGGCGAATTATATCCAGCACGTTGTCTGCGTCTGGGCCGGGCACAATGGCGATGAGCTTACCTTCATTGGCCAGGTATAACGGATCAAACCCCAAAAGCTCGCAAATGCCCCGGACCGGTTCCCGTACAGGCACCCGGTCTTCAAAGAGGCGTATCCCGACTGTTGACTGGACGGCAATTTCGTTCAATGTCGTACCAAGGCCGCCACGGGTAGGGTCCCGCAGCACATGCACCGGGCATCCTGATGCCAGCACCGCTTGGACCATGTGGTTTAAGGGCGCAGAATCGCTTTTTACGTCAGAATCAAATTTGAGCCCT
>JAKSBO010001120.1 GCA_022361095.1 Desulfobacterales bacterium
AGATCTGAGTAACTTACCCAGACTTTCTTATAAAAAACCGGAATGTAATTAACGGGTTTATTTTGAGAGGAAATTTAAAATCGTGGATGTAAACCAATATGTATATCTTTTTATGGCCTGGCTGCTGGCAGGGTTTATAAACAACATCGTGGGCTTTGGGGCCGCCATGGTTGCCATGCCCATTATCATGTATCATGTGCCGTTAAGTGTTGCCGTGCCCGGGGCCTGTCTTGTGGTGTTTGTCCTTAATATACAGATGGGGATTAAATACAGGCACTATATTGATTGGAAAATATTCAGGTTTTTGATCGCGGGCGGGGTACCCGGCGCATTGATCGGTATCTTTATATTAGAGGAATTCAGCAACAACACCCTGGAAATGCTGCTCGGCGGCTTTCTCATGGCATATGCCTTGTATTCGCTGTTATTCAGTCCCGGCCTGAATAAAAAAGCCGGGGCGGCCTGGGCCGTTCCCGCCGGTTTTTTCTCTACACTTTTTGGGGCATTGTTCAGTTTTAACGGGCCCCCGCTGGCTGTATTTACGTCATTTTCAGGATTAAAGGAAAAACGGGCAAAGGGGCTTTTAAGTATCAGCTTTATTATTTCAGGGTTTATTATTATAATCACCCAGTTGTTTTCAGGCCTTCAGACCATGGAATCAACCAAGTTTTTTTTGGTTTCAACCCCGGCAGTTCTTACAGGTGGGTATTTGGGCATTATTATATCTTCATTTTTAGGTGAGAGGTCCTATCGGAACATTGTGCTTGTTTTACTTTTTTGTGCTGGAATTTCAATCCTGATCAACTGAATGGGAGAGACAATGCTGTCAATAAGAGGGGAATAGAGCTAGGATGATAAACGATCAAAACACGGATGAAAGCAGAAAAAAGATTTCCCAGAAACACAAACCTTTGATCGCCCAGTATCTTTGTCATGTGTTCAACACAATGAGTGACGGCCTGTATATCACAGACAAGAATGGGGAAACCCTTGCCATAAATACAATGTATGAAAACCTGACCGGGCTGAGATCGGAAAATCTTTTAGGGGTCAATGTCAGCCGGCTTGTGGATGACGGTACCTTTGATATTGCATTGAACCGGCAGGTGGTGGAAACAGGCAAGAGCGCAACTGCCGTCCAGATAAACAGAAAAGGCCGGAAAGTTATTTTAACGGCCCATCCCATTTTTGATTATGATGATGATGTGGCCCTTGTTGTCACCTTTGTCAGGGATATTGCGCTTATTTCCCAGCTCAAGGAACAGGTCGCATCCCAAAGACAGCTCATTGAAAAATACCGGGATGAGATCACATCAAGCGGTGAGAAAATAGATCTCATCGCCGAAAGCAAGCCCATGAAAGCCCTTTTGCATAAACTCCGGCGGGTCGCTGGCACCGATGCAACCGTGCTTTTTCTTGGTGAAACCGGGGTGGGCAAGGATGTGATGTCAAGGAAACTGCATGAGCTGAGCCTCAGGTCAAAACAGCCCTTTTTAAAGGTGGACTGCACCAGCATTCCTGAAAATCTGATAGAGTCAGAGCTTTTCGGCTATGTTCCCGGTGCATTTTCAGGGGCCCACAGCAAGGGTAAAATGGGGCTGTTTGAGATGGCGAACCGCGGCACCCTCTTTCTTGATGAAATCGGGGAGCTGCCACTGCCCATGCAGGGGAAACTGCTCAGGGTCCTCCAGGATGGCGAAATCCAGCGGGTGGGCGACACCAAGGCGAAAAAAGTCGATGTAAGGATTATTGCGGCCACCAACCGGGATCTTGAGCAGGAAATGGAAGCCGGACGGTTCAGAAGCGATCTTTTTTACCGGCTGCGGGTTGCCGTGGCGACCATCCCGCCGCTCAGGGAGCGGGCGGAAGATATTTTGCCCATGATTCACCATTTTTTGAATAAATTTTATACCAAGTACAAAAGAATGGTGGGCCTGTCGTCCATGACGGAAGAGATCATGGTGCACTATCACTGGCCGGGCAATATCCGTGAGTTGGAAAATTTAATCCACAGTCTTATGGTGACCTGTGAAGACGGGTTGATCCAACCCGAGGACCTGCCCAGGGCCATGCTGTCTAGAATAAAGCCTGCAAAAAGCAGGAACGGATTTAATTTCCAGTTGGCAAAATATGAGAATAAAAACTTGAAAGAGATCATGGCGGAAATGGAAAAAGAGCTGCTGATCAATGCCCTGGAGATGTATGGATCCATTCCAAAGGTTGCAGAGGCATTCAGTGTCAACAGAACAACAATCTTCAGAAAAATGAAAAAATTTAAAATTTTGTAGGGCGCCCTCCAAATGGCCCCGTCAAATTCAATGGATTCGACGATAATTCTAAAAATCTTCTAATGAATCAGATCAATGGGGAATGCTTCCAACATTTTGTCTATCGTGGCCAAAGGCATTTTCTCAATCCTGGACTGGGCCGCCAACATACGGTCAAAAGGGTCTTTGTGCGGCATTTCCCACATACCCGCCATCTGGGCATGTTCCGGTTTTATTGCCATTGGCTGAAACCCTGCTTTGACAATCCATTTGGGGACATCGGCAGCTACGGTTCCGGCTTGGGGCAATTTTCCGATCCTGTATTTGGTTGAGATTTCCCAGACAGATGCGGCGCTGATAAAAATGGTGATATCCATGTCCCGGATCTTGCGGTGCAGGTTGTCTGAAAGCTGGGGATCATCAAACAGCCACCAAAGAAAGATATGTGTATCAAGCAGAATCACGGTCTATTCCCAGGCTTGAAGTTCATCTTCCGGCAGCGGTTCAAAAAAGGCATCCGTTACCCGGCCTTTGGCAATGCCGGGTGTTCTGCGCGTCTGTTTTTTTAATGGAATTAACTTGGCATAGGGCTTTCCCGCCTTGGCTATAATGATTTCTTCGCCTGAATGAACCCGCGCAAGCAACTTTGAAAAATGCGTTTTTGCCTCATGTATATTTACGGTTTCCATAGTGGTCACCTCCCTTCTCCTTACTTAGTCTACCCCCTTAGTCTATTTCCGGTTAGATATCATGTCAAGGTCTTTTGTGCACAGTTTCCTTAAACAGGCTTTCCCAGGGCAGTGGATTGCAATTCTATGCACGGGAAGGCAAAAAAATGTGACCTGGCAGAGATGATTCTCCTCGGCCGGATTATGGCAAAAACGCATCTACCGCGGCCTGCTCCCGGTATTTGCAATGATGAAAAACAAATGGTCTGCACCAAAGGGAGGCGATCTGATATGAATCAAGCATAAAAACCAACACCGTGGTCCGGGCAGGACTCATGGTCATGTGCATGATCCGTTTTATACAACTGCCCCTGCTTTTCAGGGTGTCGATACAAGAGTCTTTTATTTTGAAACGGCGATACGAGCGTCACCCATATGGGCCCCATGGTTTTTCGACCCGGTAAGGGTCATAATATCTTTTACGATTTCCTTGAGCTTTATGGCCTGGCCATTCATCTCCTCTGATGCACCGGCAGATTCCTCTGCTAATGCTGCATTTTCCTGGACAACTTTATCCAGTTCGCATACCGCATCGGTAATCTGAGAGATCCCCTCTGACTGTTGTTCCGAAGCCGAAGCAATTTCTGCAATCATGGAGACTGCATCCCCGGTTTTTTCCAGAACACTGCCAAACTCCTTATTGGTGGAAGCCAGGAGGGCGCCGCCTTTGTCTACATGCTGAATGGTCTGCTCAATCAGGGTTGACGTATTTCTGGCGGCATCGGCAGCCCCGAGGGCAAGATTTCTCACCTCATCTGCAACTACGGCAAAGCCGGCCCCGGCTTCTCCTGCCCTTGCTGCCTCAACTGCTGCATTCAATGCAAGCAGATTGGTCTGAAAAGCGATCTCATCTATGGTTTTGATAATATTTGACGTCTCTTTACTGGCATGAATGATATTTTTCATTGAAGCAGTAAAATTCTCCATGGAGGTATTGGTTGATTTTACGACACTTTCCGCGTCCTGCATTAATGCATCCGCCTGCTTTGAATTGTGGGCATTATTGTCCGTCATGGAGGCAAGTTCGGTCAATGCAGACGAGGTTTCTTCAATGGAAGCGGCCTGAGACGATGCACCTTCCGCCAGAAGATTGCTGGAGTTGGCAATGGCTCCGGAACCATCATTTACCTGCTCTGCAGCGCTATTTAAGGCCAGGGTAATGTCCTTTAATTTCCGATTTATACGGATAATAATCAGAGTTGAGAAAATGATCATGATTATCCCAATCCCTACGACCGCCATCTGGGTCGTGAGCAAGGTTTTGATTTTCCCCTCTGACTGTTTCTGCATCATAACAACGGCTTTGTTCATCTCTTTCAACAGTGGAACATTATTGGATAATATCCAACGGTTCAAGCTATTGTCCTTGTCCGCTCCATCAAGGATTTTCTCCATATTTTCTGAAAAAGTCTGCCATAGTTTATTGACGACCAAAAGCTGGGTATAAGAAGGCTCTTCTGCTTTAGGGCAGCGTCTGAACCGGGTTTTTTCAAGATTCAAATCAAGCGGGGCTTCCCCCCCATAGGTCAGAGCCTTGAGTGTCATATCAAAAACAGACATGGTTTCCCGGACCTGTTTGCCGGAGGCTCGGTGGTTGGTCCCGGTCTGCCTGGACTTTTCAGCGAATACCAGGAACTCTTTAGTCATTTTTTGGGAAAGCATCCGTTGCCGCCCCGCAAGGTTAATAACCAGTCCGTCATCCTTCTGGTTGGCGGTGGTATGCCAGGTGGTCAGAAACATACCCAGTACCAACAAACCGCATATCATAATGGGCCTCAAGATCTTTTGCTTCATGGTCATGATCGCTTCTCCTATTATCATTTATGCTGAAGATCCATTTCCTTATCCAACATATTTTGAAAGATGCGGATTATGTCTCTAATGAAACAGAACTTTAACCATAGGACACCGTTGCCTATAGGTCGTCAAATCAGTGCGTTCAAGAGTAAAACAGGATATTTATTCAGAGTGGATTTAATGACAAAAATCGTACCACAAAATTTGAGAGAAAATCAAAATATTCTTAAACTGATTTTGCTTGTGGGTGCCTCTAATAATTAGAATTTTGGTTTGAGTTCGA
>JAKSBO010000389.1 GCA_022361095.1 Desulfobacterales bacterium
GATTTATCAGTTCTTCCTGAATATGGGCCTGGGTAAAGGTGTCCAGGGAGGCAAAAGGCTCATCAAGCAACAGGACTTGGGGATGTCCCACCAAGGCCCTGGCAAGGCAAACCCGTTGGGCCATGCCCAGGGAGAGCTGGCCGGGCCTTATGTCAGCCGCGCTTGCCAATCCCATGATTTCTAAAAATTGGCTTACCCGGTAGTCCAGATCCTGGGTGTCTTTTCTGATTTTACAGCCATAGGCCACGTTTTCCTTAACGCTGAGCCATGGGATTAGGACCGGTTGCTGGAACATCATGGAACGGGACGGGTGAATACCGGCGATGGCCTTTCCGTCAACCAAAATCCGGCCTCTGGTAGGTGTTTCAAGCCCTGCAATCAAGTTCAGCAAGGTGGTTTTTCCACAGCCTGATTCGCCCAGAATAATAACAAAATCCCCCGACGTTATGGAAAAAGAGATATCTTTGAGGATCTGGTGCCATTTTTTCCCAGGCCCCTCGTAGGATTTACAAATTTTTTCAATATCTATCTTCAAGTGCTAATTTTCCAATAAAGCCGTACGTATAAATTCAGGCCTCATAAAGCCGTCAAGGTCCGTTTCCGCCGGCATGACCGCCATAGTTGTGCGCATATAATCAAGCACAATGTTTAAAATATCCATGTCCGGCACCAGAAGTTCCGGGCGATAGGTTATCCCCGATGCTTTAAGCGCTTTTTTCATTTCGTCCACAGAAAGGCCTAAAAATGATGCTGATATTTTGTCAATGCCTTCTTCAGCAGTGTCCAATGACATATATAAATCAAGCCGGCGGGCACCGTCGAGAAGGCAATTTATCATCAGGGCTAAATTCTCCGCTTTGGTTTCAAGCAGGTCCTGGTGAACCACAAATACGCTGCCCGGATGATCTCTCCAAAGATCCCGGGAATCAAGCAGCGGCCTGAATCCTGTTCTTTTAACATGATCGCCGTCAAAGGGGGCAGGGCAGATAAATGCGGCAATATCGCCGTCAAGATCTGCTTTTGCCATTTCAGGCATCAGGGGACATGGTACAGGTTCAATGCCGACGCGCTCCTTGGCGTCTCCCGAATCGGCGACTTGTAATCTTCCTGCACCCAGCAGGCGGTGCATAAGCATATGCTGAACGCTGAATCTGTGCGGGATCAACACACTTTTTCCCTTAAAATCCGACAGGTTTTGAATCAGTTCGGGTACAATGATTTTGCTGCCTGCCCTGTGGGTGAACATAAGCATGGAGATAGCCAACCCCTTTCCAAACAGATACATGGCCTGGGCGATATCCATAAATGCTGCATTGATGTCCCCGGATGAAAAGCCTTTCTCCACCTGTTCCCAGGACCGCATGGCAAAAGGTATAACATCCGCATCGTTACCTGGCCCCATACGCTGGATGTAATTGGGTAAAGCGGTTCCCAGTATCAGATGATCAATACTGATAAAATGTCCGATTCGGATAGTCAGGGCAGCCTCAACCATTTTTAGAACTATTAATTCGGAATCTTAATTAAAAAGAACCTTAACACACCCCGGAACAGGTTGGCAAGTTTGTAAACACAATTTAATGCGCAGATAGCTGATAGCTGATTTAAAGTCGCCCCCGGCGAATAATAGCCACCAATAGCCAGATACCGAGGACGGCAGCGGCAATAAATCCGGCAATGCCTATAACGGAAACCCCAAGGATTAACGGGGGTATCCGGGAGTTGAGTACGATGGCCGAGCCCAGTATCAAGGCGGCAATAATGATGGCAAAGGAAATTCGATTGGATGTCTGGTCCTGGTTCATCATTATCCGCTCCAGCCCCTCAATACTGATCGTTGCCTTAATTTTTCCCTGCTTGATCTGGGTGATAATACTGCCCGTATCCCCGGGCAGGGTCTGCAGCAGGGCCAGGGTATCCTTGGCAATGCCGGCAAATTCCCGGGAGAGCCGGGGCAATGAATATTTTCTTAACATGGCGGCCCTGATATAGGGCCGGGCATGGGCAAACATGTCAAACTGCGGATTTAATGTTCGTGCCACGCCTTCGATACTAAGGAATGCTTTAATCATCAAAAACAGATCCGGAGGGATTCTGAGCCCATGCCGGGTACACAATTCAAAAAACTGGTGAATCATACGGCTGGGATTGAGTTCTTCAAGTTTTCTGGAGAGATATAAGGCACAAAATTGTGCAATATCTTTTTCCAGGTCCGCCATGTTGACCGAATCATCGGGATCAGTCAGACGATACAACAGGCGGGCGGTATCACGGGTATTGTTTGAGGCCAACCCCTGGAGCAGATCAATGAATAACTCCCGGGTGGATGAATCCACAAAACCGGTCATACCGAAATCAATCATGCAGATGCGCTGATCTTCCAGAATAAAAATATTTCCCGGATGGGGATCGGCATGAAAGAAACCGAATTCAAATACCTGGCGCAAAACAAAGTCAGCACCTGCGCGTGTAATTTTTTTCCGGTCAAGGCCGGCCCGGTCAATGGCCTCAACATCATCTGCCTTGATCCCCCGGATAAATTCCATACACAATACACGTTGTGTGGAATGGGACCAATACACTTCTGGAATATGGATAGCCCGCTCTTTGGCGAACTGATCCGCCATCTGTTCCATATTGGCCGCCTCCACCATGTAGTCCAGCTCTTTTTCCAGGGTCCGGGCAAACTCTTCAACGATTTTTACGGGCCGGAATATCTCTACATCTTCAATGTTTTTTTCCATAACCTGGGCCAGGTAGTGGATGATTTCCAGATCGACCTCAACTGTTTTGCGGATGCCGGGACGCTGAATTTTCACAGCCACCGGTTCATTTGGCGAAAGCCTGGCCCGGTGGACCTGTCCGATGGAGGCCGAAGCAAAAGGAGATTCCTCAAAGGAATGGAACACGTCACTCATGGGGCTGCCAAACTCCGCAAGGATAATTTGTCCAACCTGTTCAAAGGAAAAAGAGGGGACCTTGTCCTGGAGTTTGGCCAGTTCCCGGGTCAGATCCAAAGGGATCAAATCGGGCCGGGACGATAATACCTGGCCCATTTTAATGAAGGTAGGACCTAGCTCCTCCAGCACCATCCTGATCCGCTGATTTCTGGATAATTTTTGATGGGGTTTTGAAAAGGGA
>JAKSBO010000560.1 GCA_022361095.1 Desulfobacterales bacterium
CTGCCGGCCATGGCGGCGGCAAGTACAGGATCAGATGCCTCCGTATGGTCTTTGGCCGAAACGTGGGACGTTCGGGTGAGACAGAACGGGTCCGGGTTACCGGACCGGGTGTTCAGGAATAACGCTGTTCCCGGAGGTCCCTCTATATTTTCGGTGTAGTTGAAAAAAACATGGTCGGATATTTGTCCTGTAAAATAAAAACAAAAAGGGTCAAAGGGATCATCCATATACATCTTCATTGTATCCAGACGGGTTTTATCATAAAGGACAACGATCCTGCCCCCCTCCGGTTTAAACAGCATCCCTGTATTGTCCATAAGCGTTCGGGTCTCATTGACCGGACTCAGCTTCAGAGGAGCGCACAACCGATCATCAAAGTAGGCGTGCCGGATCTCCACGGTAAAAAATATCTCGAATTTCACAGACGGCGTTTTCTCTATGGTTTTGGATGTTTATCTGATCCCGGACTGAATGTCTTCACCCTCAATGGTTTGAATTCTTCCCACAACGGACTCTGTCTCAATAACGAGTACGTGGATCTTATAAAGGACGGAGGGAACATACTTGTTGCTGATGACACTCCATAGGCTGGAAAGATCCCTGATGCTCAGATTTTCCATGGAAAAGACCAGTTTGCCGATCATCGGATCCATATCCGGAATGTTGTGCCGGGTGAACACCGGATTTTTCTGGAAAAATTCAATGGCATGGGAGAGAATTTTCAGGCCTTCATTGTAGTTGGTTGCACTGAAATTGGCAGAGGCCATGATATAGAGATTCAGACGGATACCGGGACGGGCTTTGGCCGCAGCCCCGCCCTCTTTTTTTGTATTCACCACCGGGGTTGTGCTTGCACAGGTATCCCTTTCAATACCCACCAGGGAGATGACCAGCTTATTATCCGTTGCCGGGGCCATGGAGCCGTCCGGCTCCACCAGGCTCGACAGCACCACCATATGTTCGCTGAACTCAAAACGGTTCTTCAAATACCGATTCAGGGAACCGGTTACCAGTTCAAGGATGGTGTTAATCATTGGGCAGGCTCATTTCATTTTCATGGAGAGTGCGGCAGGTTTTTAAGGGGGTACAAAGAGGACTTTCTTTTGCCAACCTTTTGTTCTGAACTCTTTTTTGCATTGCTCCGCCCTGTCGGTTACATCCGATCCTTTCCTGACGGCGTCGGAAAAAGCCACCGCCTGATTCGTTATGGGGCCTGGCCAGACACATACGGCCAGACACCACTCAGCCATCCGTTAGACTTTTTTATGGGTCATCTTTCTTGATTCGCGCAAAACTGCAATGGAATATTTCTCTTTTTCAACCATGCTGAAACGTTTTTATAAAGGCTGGTGTGACAAACGGCAGGATATTAGTGATGAACGGCAGGCAATGGATTTTATGGCAGCTCAGCCGGCAGAATGATCTTTATTTTAACCTCTCCGCTCGCTTCATGCTTTTCAAAGGTGTGGGCATCCGGATAAAAGGCGCCAAGGCGGGCTGTCACGTTTTTAATGCCGATACCGGTGCCTGCGGTGTTGTTCGATGGGACCACCCATTTGCCGGTATTGGCAATGGTAATACCGACATGGTTTTCCCGGTGCGAAACGGCACGAATGCGGACGCTTAGGTGATTGGGGTTGGTTTTATTTCCGTATTTTACGGCATTTTCAACCAGGGGCAGCAGGACAAAGGCGGGGATCTTTATCTCCTCCACGGACGAATCCATTGCGATATCAACGGAAAGGTAATTACCGTGCCGCATCTTCTCTATTTCCAGAAAATGAGCTATCACTGAAAATTCCCTGGCAATGGTTTGGATTTCTATTGCCCCCTGGGAAAGGGAAAGACGATAGAACTCAGCCAGATGAGTGATCATGTCATAGGCTGCGTCCTGATCGGTGAATACGGCACCCCGTATGGAAGCCAAGGCATTGAACAGAAAATGGGGATTGATCTGGTATCTTAATTTTTCCCTTTTACTCTCCATGGCCGCTCTGCAGGCTTGTGCTTTCTTTTGTTTCTGCTTCTCCACCTCCATTTCCAGTCTTAAATTTTTCTGGAGGGTCAGATGGGCTTTTTGCAGCGCCAATTGGCATTGCACCCGTGCAATCAACTCTTCCGGAGAAAAGGGTTTGGTAATATAATCGTTTGCACCAATCTTGTATGCCTGAATCAAGGCGGCGGGATTGCGATTCCCGGTAAACATGATAATAGGCAGTTCATGGGCTGAAAATGTTTTTCTCAGGGTTTCGCAGACCGCGTAGCCTGAAAGCCCGGACATCATGATATCGAGAAGAACGACCCTTGGGATATTTCCTGCTTTGATGAATGAAAGCGCGGCATCGCCATTCAAAAAGGTCCGGCATCTGATTTCGGCGTCCATTAACATTCTGCCGACAGATTCCAGTATTTCAGGATGATCATCCACCACAACCACCTGGGGTGTGCCATCGAATACCATTTTGTATTCCTCTAACGGTCAACGACAGTTTAGACAATATACGCCGTTCGGTTTAACTTCCGGTATTTCGCTTTTGTTTTTGACGATGGGTCACGGTACCCCGTTTTGATATTGAAATCAAGGAATGAATGCAACGCATCCGCCTTGCGGGGCGGTTTGGGTGTTTGACCGGATATCCCTCTTTGCATGATGGGAAAAGAGGACTAGGGCAACCGATTCAGGATATCGGTCAGATGCTGCCGGGACACCGGCTTTAAAAGAAAGTCAAGGGCATGGGTTTTCCCGGCCTTTCTTAGATATTTTTCATGTGCCGTGATGATGATAAACTCAATTTTTTTGTGCTCAATCAGTGCAACCAGGTCAAAACCGCAACCGCCCCTGATCTGAATATCAAGAAAAACCAGATCGACCTGAATCTCCTTTAAGCGCTGCTTGGCGTCTTCGTAGGTTTGAGCTTCCCAAAGAATATCAATGTATTCAAAAGAGGACAACAGGAGGCGAAGGTCTGCCCGGACAAAGGGTTCATCCTCAATCAGACCGACCCTGATTTTTTTTGGGGTGTTATCTGTCCTGCCCATTGCCACGCTCTCCCGGGAATGATATGGCTATTTTTCCAAAAGCAGCGCCACGTAAAGCTTGTTTGCTTTAATAAGAAAACCTGGGAAACTTACTCAAATCTTTTAAGCTTTGTTGTGGGCTGAGCCTGGCAGTTGATATGCCGGGCCGGGCCATGGCCGTTATAGCGAGACACTATAAATCATTTTTAAGATCTGAGAAAAAGCTTTGTGATAAATGGGGGCGAAAGAGTGACGAACGGTTCATGGATGTCAGTGTGTTATGTTCACCCCAATATTGCAGATGTCATGAGGATTTCATACACAGTGAATTCTTGATTTAACAGCATACATCTCTTTTATCCTTGTATATCAAACGGTTTCATCCTTTTTTATAAGAAAGTCCGGGTAAGTTACTCAGATCTTTCAAGCTTTGTTGTGGGC
>JAKSBO010000410.1 GCA_022361095.1 Desulfobacterales bacterium
CCACAGCAAGGCAGGAACCGGCCATGGGGGCCACTTCCTTGACCAGGTCAACCATGGTGTATTCTTTATGTTCGTACTCGCCGACTACACAGTACATACCTTCTGCCGCCGTAGGAATGGCACCCTCCACAACAAGAGAAAATCTTCCCTTATATTCCTTGGCAATGGCAAACAGGTTCTCCATGGCAGTTTCACCTTCACCGGCCATCACGGTGGGGTGGTATTGCAGACTGATCACTTTTAAAAGCACATCTGCAATGCCGGGATCAACACTGTTGAGCAGGCTGACCGAGCAGCCTGTGCATCCCTGCCCCTGCAGCCAGACAACCGGATGCCGTTTAAGACCTTTTTCAAGGGCTTTAACCAGCGAGGGGTTCACCACCTGGGACACACCAATGCCGGCGGCGGCACCGGCAACGGTTTTCAGGAAGCACCGCCTGGTAACTCCTGATTCTTGTTGTTGCGTTTCAGGCAACATATGCTCGTCTTTCACGGGCACCTCCTTGATGCTGTTAAGATACTACGGGTACAAAAATAAATTCCGTTGGATTTTACGCATTGCTTGCAATATGTTCTTTTGCGGAATTTTATTGTTGCATCATTATAAAATAAAATGCGTTAATGTCAATAATTCTATTGGAAAATTGGATATATAGGCAAAAAATCATAAAAATTTTGAATATTTTACAAGTTTTTACAAATTTTCATAAAAACCAACAATTGAATTGTGCAATTGCCGCATGATGTAACAATTTCTTGATTTGATTGGGTTATATGGCTTAGTATATGTTAATTGTAATTTAATTTAACAATCGGGCCGATTATGGAAAAAGACAATCATTCAGAAAACGAGAACGAAGAGCTGCGTACACAGGTGAGAACAGCGGCTGCCGATGGGGCCAGTGTTGAGTTTTCGTTTCCGGGCACCATGCTTACGTACCAGTTTCCTTTAAGGGACTGGAGTTACACCGGCTTAGGCATCCTGGCAAAAGAGGACTCTAATGTATTCGATTATCTGCAGGAGGGCCGTCTGTATTCAGTAACCCTTCGTCAGGGGGGCTACAACCAATCATTAGAGGCGTACCGGGTGGAAGTTCGCCATATCTCAGATCCGGCGCAAGGACGGCATCCCGGACACAAGATCGTTGGCTTGAGCATTTTGGAAAAGGAGCCGGTGTAACTATTTACCTGATTCAAATCTATACCCCACACCATGAACGGTGGTAATGATCACGGGCATTGCAGGTTTTTTTTCAATTTTTTTTCTTAACATTGCAATATGCTGGTCAAGGGTCCGGGTTGTTCCGCCGTAATCCACACCCCAGATACGGGTTAAAATCGTGTCCCGGTCCAGCACTTCCCCGGGATGGGCTGCAAAGAGTTTAAGCAGCTCGATTTCCCTTTTTGAAAGATCAAAACTTATGCCGGAGCCAGTCATTTTAAATCGTTTGGGCTCAACCGTGAAACCGGCAAAGGCAAAAGGCGCTTTGCCTCTATCCCTTGCAACGGGGCGTTTGCCCCTTTTGGCCCGGCGTAACACCGCATCAATCCTTGCCAGAAGTTCATGAATGCCGAATGGTTTGGTGATGTAATCGTCTGCACCAAGTTTCAGGCCCACCACCTTGTCAATCTCTTCGCCTTTGGCCGTGAGCATAATCATCGGCACCACGGCATCTTTTGTCCGGATGGACCGGCACACATCATAACCGCTTTTGCCCGGCATCATGACATCCAAAAGCACAAGATCCGGGCGTTTTTGATCAAAGGCGGCCAGGGCTTCATTGCCGTCACCCGCCTCAATGACCTGATACCCTTCACTCTCCAGGGTGTCTGTTAAACCGATCCGGATATGGATGTCGTCTTCTGCCACAAGTATGGTCGTATTATTCATGAATGGGTATCCTTATTATAAACCCCGTGCCCCGGGCAAGCGTGGTGTCCATGACGATATCACCGCCTAAATCCCGCAGCATGTGCCGGGTAATGCTCAGCCCCAGGCCTGATCCGGGCTTGGATGTGGTGAGTGAATTGTCGGCCCTGAAAAATTTATCAAATATTTTTTCCTTAAGTGCCGGGTCAATGCCTGGGCCGTCATCCTCTATGTTTATCTGCACATCCCGGGATGTCCGGTTTAAAATGATTTTTAAAAAGTTGCCTGATTCTGCGTATTTGACGGCATTGTCCATCAGGTTTAAAAAGACCTGGGCCATGGCATCCCGATCCGTTTTGACGGGAAATGCCTGATCCGGAATCTGTGTGATCAGTTCAAATCCCGCCTGCTTCAACCGTATCCGGTTTGTGCGGATGCACTCGTTTAAGCATTGCCCCATATCAAATTCAGTGATCCGGTATGTTTTTCCGCCCTGCTCAAGTTTTCCAAAATCCAGAATGTTATTGATCAGCCGGGTAAGCCGTTCGCTTTCTGCCACCATCACTTCAAGGTAGGTCCGCTGCTTCCCAGGATTTGACACCCGTTTTGACAACAACAGCTCCGCGTACATCCGGATACTGGTCAACGGGGTCTTCAGCTCATGGGATACGGCTGCCACAAAGGAGGTTTTCTGTTGGGCATCCCTGATCTGCGCCAGGGTCAGCCGGGTGATCAACACACCTGCGGAGACAATGGCCGTCACCAGTATGCCCACAAGGACCAGGGCGAGGATCAGGAAGGTGTTTGATCCCGACAGGGCTGAGTCATCGGCAAACACGCACACAGACCAGTGGGGCAGACGTCCGGATAAATCCATCCTGGCCACGGCATCCTTTGTTTCCGGATCATGGTTAAATTGCAGGGGGCCTGTGTGGTGAATGGCCGCCCCGTTGCCGTCCATGACCACAAGTGCCGTGCCCGGCCGGCTGGTTTGGGGAATATCGGTTATCAGCCGCGATAAAAGGACCATCATTTCAAGTTCAATGCCGTAGATCATCCCTTCGGGTTCAGGCTGCACCCATCCCAGCACATAAAGCTGGTTATCGCTGAACCAGGGAATCCAGCCGGATTTTTCCAAATTGGGAGCGGCCTTTGGGGCGCCGGCGGAGGGGGCACTCTTTTTTTCTGATACTGCCGGCACGGATTGCCTGGACAGGCTGTACAGGCCGCCGGAACCAGCCGTTCCTGTAAATGCTGTTATACCCTCCCTGCCGGCCGGGCGGTTAAATTCAAAGGAGATCTCCCCGGTCATAAGCGGGTTAAAACGGTTGATAAACTGTCTTTCCTCTCCTGTGGCCGCCCGGGAACGCTGGGGGTATAAAAGACCTTTCCGGGGGTGGAAAATAAACACATTTCTTATCAGGGGATTGGTACTTTCCCAGGCTAAAAGGCGTTCGCCAAGGACCGGGGCGCTCAGGTTGCCTGTATCTATATTCAGCAGGGACCGGGTCAGGTTGGCCTGGAGGGTGGCCGTGCTGTGGTCAAGAGTTTGGGCCACCACCCGGACCTGGTCTTCAAGTGCCGTAATTTGGGCCCTGCGTATCCGTTCCTGTTCAAAAGAGAGCTGGCGAAAGGCAAACCCTGCCAGCACCATGGCAGGCACCAAAAGCAGGGTCCAGAATATAATGATTGATCGCCGGCTGGTCATCATCGCCTATTTTTGAATCTGCTGGTTTTTCATCTGGTAAGATTTGGTCCGAAGCTCTTTTCTGCTTTTCTTGCTCATGCCCTGGGTTTCCAGCACATCGGCCTGGACTTCAGCTTCCTGGGCTTCTTCAAGCGCCTGTTTATCATTGTATTTGCCGGCAAAGCCTTTCAATGCCGCTGCCGACCGCCTTAATTCCCGGGCCGCCTCTTTGGTTTTTCCCTGATCAGACAGTTCAATGGCTTTTTCCTGGGCCAGGGCATTGAGGTTGAGCTGGTAGTCCTTGACCACCTGGGTATTTGTGGATGCTTCGATTTTGGCCTTGTTCCGGCTGAAACGGGCTGTGGCTTTTGCCTGGGCACCAAGGATCTTCATGGAAAAAGGATCCTGGTAAGATACGTCGGCTTTGGCAATTTCAACAGAACTGCCCTCTTTTTGACCGTCCATGCGGACTTCCACCAGGGCGAACTTTTCCTGTCCGCCATACAACTGGTTCATGGAGAGTTCAATGCGGTTTCCCCGGATACGGCCTTCTCTGCCGATGATCTCCACAGGTTCAATACCGGAGGGCAGGGTGATGTCCACCACCACCTGTTTGGCCACCACATTGAGCACATTCCCCAGTTCTGCGGCAAAAATCCGGGGCAGATCCGTTCCGGATTCGGCAAAATAGGTATTGCCGTCGCTTTTCTGGGCCAACTGGGCCATAAGATCTTCATTGTAGTCCGTGCCCACGCCCACGGTGGTCACCGAGATGTTTTCCTTGAACAGTCCTGCACCAAGGCGTCCTAAATCGGACGGGTTGCTTGGGCCGACATTCGCGATGCCGTCGGACAGGAGCACCACACGGTGAACATAATCGCCTTCAACGTTTTTTCTGATTTCTGCGGCACCCTGGCTCACCCCGCCGAAAAGGGCGGTGCTGCCGCCGGCTTCTATACTTTTGATGGCATAAATAATTGAGCCGGTTTCCTTAACGCTTTGGGCCGGAACCAGGGTGGCGACCTCTGTGTCGTAGGTGACAAGGGAAAATACGTCATCCTTGCCAAGCCGGGAAAGGGCTTCCATGGCCGCAGACTTGGCCATTTTAATTTTTGTGCCGCCCATGGAGCCGGACCGGTCCATCACCAGGGCAATATTCACCCTGGGGCGGGTGGTGTTTTCAGGAACTGACGGGGCACCCAGACTGATCTTCAAAATAACGTTCTGGGGATTATTTGCCGGCAGTACGGATCTGTCTGTCTCTATCCGGCAGGTGACACGGGCCGGGGCTGCCTTGGCCCGGGATATACCCGGAACCAGGGTGACCATAAACATGGATACAATAAACATTGCGGCAACTGTTGTGGCGCTGGATTTCATGGCTTTCTCCTTTTAATGCGATGTTGGTTTTTTGCGTCCCTGGACTGCAAATGTCCGTGGTTGTTTTTACTTGCAGTCCAAAGATAACCCATCGCAAAAAGTCATGTGTCAAGCCGGCGTAAAATGGTTGTAAAAAAGTTGTAAAATGGGTGTTTGAACAAAACGTCACCCACTTGCGGCCTTGCATCTGGCAACTTTGTGGGCATGCGCCCCTCTAACGAGCCGTCCAAACAGAGGTTGCCGTTTACGTACACATCAGTGGCGCTAATCCAGAAAATCGAATTCCGGAATGGGCAAAAGCTTTTTGCCCGGCCCAAGACACACCAGTTCCAGGGTACAGGTCACTGCCGGTTTGTTATGGCCCGGGCGCCAGGCGCTGTGGAAAAATACCACCCGGTAGGGCCCTTGTTTTTCCCAGGTGGTGCGAATATCCAGAAGATCTCCGAATTGTGCGCCGTCATGGTATCCGATATCCGCTTTATATACTGCAAATCCGATGCTTTTGTCCTGCCACATCTGCACCAGGTTCTCTACTCCGAATATGTCTTCCCTGGCCCGTTCAAAAAATTTCAGATAATTGGCGTGGTAAACCACGCCGGAGTGATCCGTATCTTCATAGTATACCCTGGCCTTAAGATGATGAATGGCCGTGTCCCGGTCCGCTGCATGCATATTTGTGATCTGTTTTGTATTATTCATAATAGTAATCGTTTATACATTGGATAGCCCTTGGGATAAAGAGTTGTTTTGAGCGTGTCCCCAAGCTTGGGAGTAAATAATAATAAAAACTATTGAATATTGATTGCGGTTGACAGTAAACTGCCTGGCACTTACTGGAAGTTTTGACATAAACAAATTGATAGTTCGTCACGGGTGACATTATGGAACTGCAAGCTGCCATTAAAGAAAGGAAAAGTATTCGCGGATATTTAGATAAGCCGGTCCCCAAAGCGGTTTTAAATCAAATTCTGGAAATCTCCGTCAGAGCGCCGTCTACGAAAAATACCCAGCCTTGGCAATTTTATGTGGTTACCGGAGCGCCTTTGGCGCAGCTTAAGAAGGCAAATGAGGACCGCTTCACCCGTTATGAAGCCCCTCCCGCAGAGATGGCCCACACGCTGATCGAGCCGGAAAAAGGAACTGTTTACCGCGACCGCCAAGTGGACATCGGCATACGGCTGTTTAACGCCATGGAGATCGGCAGGGAAGATAAAGATAAGCGGATCGATTGGATGAAACGCGGGTTCCGGTATTTTGACGCCCCTGCAGCGATTATCATTGTCGGCGATAAATCAAGTCCCATTGAATGGACCTACCTGGATGCCGGATTGGTGATTCAAAATATCTGCCTGGCTGCCGTTGATTTCGGGCTCGGCACCTGTATCGAAAACCAGGGCATCATGTATTCCGACGTACTTAGGGATATTGTCAAAATTCCCGATGATAAGCGCCTGGTTGTTGCCATTGCCATTGGATACCCGGACGATGATTTTCCTGCAAACAAGGTGATCAGTCCCCGGGAGAAAGTGGAAGATGTTGTGACCTGGTGCCAATGATACGGGCCCGGAAAATATAACGGCTTTATATCTGTAACGTTTTGTTAGGAGACGACATGATTCGCATTGAAATTCCCGGCACAGGTCCGGTTAATATTCAACATGTGATGTTTGATTACAACGGAACCATCGCGGCGGATGGCTCTCTTCTCGACGGGGTCGGGGCGGCCATGAACCGGCTTGCCCATCTGCTTGATTTCCATGTCGTAACGGCCGATACCTTTGGGTCGGTCCAGGCACAGCTTGAGGGTGTAACGGCTGATGTTGTTCTGATTTCAAACCAGGACCAGGATCGGAAAAAACTGGATGTACTCAACCGCATCGGCGCAAAGACCACCATGGCTGTGGGCAACGGGGTTAACGACGCCTTGATGCTTAAACACGCCGTGTTAGGCGTCGCCGTGCTTGGGGAGGAGGGGATGGCGTTGCCGGCTTTACTGTCCTGCGATGTGATGATCCGGCATATTCTGGATGTTTTTTCCTTTTTTGAAAACCCTAAACGGTTGATTGCCACACTGAGAAATTGATGTGCCTAATCAGGCTGATTATTTCGCGATTCAATATTTCTCCGTCATTTCACCACCATTGCCCCATTTCACTTTTATCTGCACTGCCCTAAATCCGGATTGACTATTTGAGATGATTTGATCTATGATACATCTAAATTTTACCATTCTCGTATGAAATATCTGAGTCTTTTATATAACGGCCATGGGCTGACCTGACATATCAGCGGCCAGGCACAGTCCACAACAAAGTTTGAAAGATTTTGGTAACTTACTCAGACTTTCTTATAAATAAATGAATCATTTCCTGTGCGATTGCCAATGTGAAACATTGACTGTTGCCTTGGTTTTGTAATTACACAGGGATTGAAAAAATAACGGGTTTAACGCTATGGCATTAAGTGCGCTCATTATTGAAGACGAACCCTTTGTGCGTCAGGATTTGTCCCATCTGCTTGACCGTCATGGACGGGTGCATATCGCAGGAGAGGCCGGCTCCCTTGGTGAAGCAAAACAGTTGCTGCAAAAGCATTTTTTTGATCTTGTATTTCTGGATATCAGTCTTCCCGGCGGTTCGGGGTTTGATCTGGTTCCCTTTATCGATGAGCAATCAAAGATCGTTTTTGTTACAGGGCATGATCACTATGCATTAAAGGCCTTTGAAGTCAATGCGCTGGATTATCTTCTCAAGCCCGTGGCGAAAGATCGTCTTGACAAAACCCTGGCGCGTATCCTGCCGGAGCTTAAAAAACAGGCCGGCCGGGCCGGAAAGGAACGGATCCTGATAAAATGCGATACCGGGAGCCGGTATGTTAAAGCCCAAGAAATACTGGCCATTACCTCCATTGGCGGCAATTACATTGAATTATACCTGCACCAGGGTGAAAGGCTGATTCTCAGGAGTACGCTTAAGTTTTGGGAAACGACCTTGCCCGATGCGTGTTTTTGCCGTTCCCACAAATCAACCATCATTAACCTGGGGCATGTAACAAGACTCTCCAGCCAAGCCAACGGAATTCCCAAGGTGTTTTTGGGGCAATACCCTCTCCCCTTCAAGGTCAGTCGGCGAATGGCCTGCCGTCTGAAAACGACTTTAATGAACCCCAACATTACATAAAATTTTTATAACAGCCACGGGCTGACCTGACATATCAGTTGCCAGGTACAGCCCACAACAAAGCTTGAAAGATCTGAGTAACTTACCC
>JAKSBO010000772.1 GCA_022361095.1 Desulfobacterales bacterium
ACCAGGCCGGGGATTTTCAACGGGCATCCCAGGTGTTAAAACGCGCCCTGGCCCATTGGAAAAACGCGGGGCCGGTCAAAGTTTTCTTTGAAGCGCAACACCAGCTTGGCCAATGGGAAGCCCTTAGAGAAAAAGAGAGAGGCCTGTCTTTAAAAATCCGTGACATGAAGCCACTGACCTTCACACGCCGGACCGTGGGCAACCCCGCGCAAACCGGAAAGCTTGAGCAGAATATCGATACACTCAACACCATGGCCGGGTCCCGCCCCGATTATTACGGGCGCCACGAATTGTACTATACACTGGGCCTGACCCACAAGGCTTGTGACCAGCCCTTTGCAGCCTGGAAGGCGTTCAGGCATGCCCTGGCCCTGAAGCCCGCCATGGATCTGTACATGCCGGTATCCCGGCTTGAAAAAGAGACCCGGCTTTTGTGGCAGAAAAAATTCTTAAGGACCGGTGCCGGCAACCTTCTCAGCGTTGCCCTGTTGACCTTAACCATCACCTGGGTCCTTCAACGGCCCGGACGCTGGTTTGGGTTCAGGCATCTGGCGGCCGGAGGGCTGGTTGCCGGCGTCTGGGCCCTGATCTTTCATCTCTGGGCTGTCAATCCCCAGCACCTTGAAAATGCCCGGCAGCTTGTGAACAGTGACGGAATCTATCCGCTCCCCCTTTATCTGCATCTGAAATCCGGGACACCCGGGTCCGGGCCTTTAAACTATCTGTTTTATTACGGGCTGGGGGCTGTGACCGGCATTTTTCTTTTCAGCGCCGCCACAGGCCGGTTTAAGCGGCGGCTTTTAGCCTCCGGCCTGAACCTTGCCTTTGGCCTGGCCCTTTGCACCTCACTGGGGATCCTGTTTTATCTAAAGCACTGCCAGACAAATGTTGAATTTTACCCCCGGAAAGCCGGCGTGGCAGATCTGACCAAGGCCTGCCTGGCCTATCCCCTGAGCGACCCTGAGCCCTACCTGTTAACCAACCCCTTGTATTACCATGGCCTGGATCTGAGCCAGATTGATGATTTAAAATTGATTGAATGGCTCAAATCCTATGACCAGCCGGCAAAAAGCTTTGAGAATAAAAACGATGATTAACCGACTAAAAAAAACCGGCCGCCGGGCACACGCCTTTGCCGGCCTGCCGGGCATCCTTATCAATATGATCTTTGCGGGATTTATCTGTACAGGCATCTTTCTGGTTTATACCACTTTTTTTTCAAGCGATAACGTCAGCCTCTCCCGGATGAGAAAAAACGAGATGGCAGCCTATGACCATCTGAAAGAGATCTTTAAGGCACAAAACGCCTATTATGAAAAGAGCCGGAAAATCGTGGGCCGCAAACTGTATGCCGTATTTTTCACCCATTTGTGGAAAGCCGTAGACCTTAAAGGGCGACCGGTCAGCTTAAACCTGATTCCCGAATCCCTGGCCGTGGCCGTGGGAACGACCAAAACCGTGGACGGATACTATTTCATAGATGTCAGGCAGCGCAAAGTTTCTGGGAAACAGGCGCCTGCAACCATCGACTACACCAAAGGCTGGACTGTGGCTGCCATCCCGCAAAAACCGGGGCAATCCGGCAGTTTGGTGCTGATGATCGACCAGACAGGAATCCCCAGTGCCGTGCCGGTGGACAAGTATGCGTCCCGATATCCTATACACCCGGAAACCGGAAGCTGGACCCTTCTGCCCACCCAAGAGACCCTTGCCGCATTGCAGGAAAGAGAGGCGAT
>JAKSBO010001077.1 GCA_022361095.1 Desulfobacterales bacterium
TGCCGGGCAAACATCTTGTGTCCGATATTGAACTGCTGCAGTCCGGCAAACACCCGGGTAAAACCAATTTGACCGATGCAGACAACTCCTTGAATATCCTGCGGTATTTTACGGATACCCCCTGTGCCGTCATTGTAAAGCACAGGGGGTATCCGTAAAATACCGCAGGATATTCAAGGAGTTGTCTGCATCGGTCAAATTGGTTTTACCCGGGTGTTTGCCGGACTGCAGCAGTTCAATATCGGACACAAGATGTTTGCCCGGCACGATGGTTTTTGCATCCCCAAGTGCCAGATTGCCATTGACCAGCCGGTATAATGCGGCTTCCTGACCCGGATTCTCTCCGTAACGAAGACCTTTTTCCACGCCGTCAATAACCCAGGAGACCTTCTCATAAAACAGGGTCTGCCGGCTGTCGCCATTCACAAAGGAGATCTCCATGGCCGGGGTAAAATGGTCATCCATTATGGTTTTGTACATCTTTTTAAGATCTGTGCTCATATATCTATTCCCCTGTTTTATAACACGATTGAACGTCTTTTTCCGAAAGCCCGGCCAGATAATCGGCAATGGCCCGGTCGTATTGAGCGGTATGTTCAAAGGCCTTTGATGCAAGTAAATACCGGTCCTCTATACCCAACGCCCCGTCTTTTGTTTTGAGAAGCTGCAGAATCCCGTCATAGGATTTGGGATCCACCACCGAGGCCACCCGGATATAATTCTTAGCTGCGGCCCGGATCATGGTCGGCCCGCCAATATCAATATTGCCCCGGGCGTTTTCCACAGTTACATTTTCCTTTGCAATGGTCTGGGTAAACGGATAGAGATTCACCACAACCATATCAATGGGCAGCGCATGGGTTCTTTTCAGGTCATCCTGATGGGCAGGATTATACGTTTCTGTCAAAAGCCCCAGATAAATTTTAAAATCAAGGGTTTTAACAAGTCCGCCCTGGGTTTCGGGCTGCCCGGTATAATCAGAGACCTGTTTGAGGTTCTCTTGGGCATCAGCGCCAAGAATCTCTTGTATTTTGGAATAGGTTCCGCCCGTGGATAAGATGGTGATATCGGGATTGATCCCAAGCAGCCCCGGGATAAATGTCCCAAGCCCGCTCTTATCGGACACGCTGACCAGAATGGTCTTGATTTTTACTAAATCATCAATTCTTTCTACCACGTTTTTCGTCATGGTTGTTCCTTATTATAAATAGGTTGGTGCTATATATTTTTAATGCAGGCATGCATTTACCCTATTCTCACGGGTGAAGTCAAGTTGAAGCGATGTCATTTTACAGGATCATGCCTGCAAGTGACTGAACAAGGGCTTGGGTCTTTTCGACATGCTCGGGTGGAATCATTAGCGCTGGAATTTTTAAATTCCGCGTAGTACCTGAAATGTTGAGGTTCTCCGGTAATGGGCTACGGCTCAAGTCATTTTTGCCGGCATATTCCATCAGATCGAGGAAACTGCCGTATATACCACCTGCATCCAGGTGCTCCACAAACTGCATAAAAACGGTTGTTATGGTTAATGCAAGCAGAGGCATATCCGCTTGCCCCGCCTTTCTGCAAGATGTTGTGGACATCATCACCCGGCACCCCAAGGGCCGGACAGGGTAGATGGTGCAAATCCCATCTTCAAGCAAAGGGCAGGTCCCCCAGGCCGGATCATTTTCTTCCTCATCTGCATCACGGCCTTCCATGCATGCCAGGGCAAATCCGTTTGTGGTCGCAGCAGGCCGGTACCTTCTGGCTTGCCAGCTCCGGGCCAGACGTACACGGATATCGTCCAGTCCCCCGGCACCTAATCGGTCATGGATATAAGCAACTTCCAGACCCGTGGCGGTGACATTACAGGTACAGCAGTCCGCACACTGTTTTGCGCAGGCAACGGGGAACCCAGCCATTTCAGTATCAAACAGGGCGTAGATATTCTCAAGGGTATCAACGGTTTTATTTTTCTTTACAATACTTGTCATCGTTTTAACCAACTAATTATTAGAGGCACCCTTAAGCTTTTATATGAAAGTCTGGGTAAGATCTTTCATGATTTGTTATTGCTCAAGCCTGGGGCTGATAGACCATGCCGGTCCATGGCCGTTTCTACAAAACACAAAGAAGAGTTTTTAATTTGGAATTTGACCAGAATCGTGCAGCGTGGGCACCATAATCCCTTTTAAAAAGGCAAAAAAAGCCGGGGCGCGCCAAAAGGTAATTATTAAAACAACAACGCTTTCTGCCAATACCTGGTATCCGGTTACCAAAAATGTAATGAAAGTTACGAAAACTGCATCCTTATGTTCTATTTATAGACCGTAGGGTCAATCTCATATTTTTTAACTTTATAATGCATGGCCCGTTTGCTGATACCCAAAAGATCGGCGGCTTCTTTTTGAATCCCCCGTGACTTTTTCAGGGCCCGTATAATGGTATCCTTTTCACTTTGTTCAATGGAAAACGTCTGGGATCCGGGAAGATCCGATGTCAGCACAGCATTTTCCCTGATGCTTTCAATCTGAAGATCCCATGGTTCAATGACCTGATTTTGACACAGAACAGCCCCGGCTTGAATGGTATTTTTCAATTCCCTGACATTGCCGGGCCAAGGGTGTTCTTCCAGGACTTTGACTGCGGCATCGGAAATATGCAGACGGTCAATGCCGTGGGTCTTGCCATAGTTTTCAGCAAACAGATCAGCCAGGGGATAAACATCTTCTTTTCTATCCCGCAACGGCGGAATGGTCAGGGTGATTCCCTTGAGACGGTAGTACAGATCCTGGCGGAAATTTCCCTCTTCAATGGATAGGGAAAGATCAGCGTTTGTCGCGGCAATCACCCGGCAATCCACGGTCGTTTCCTGCACCGCACCGACCTGGCGGATCTTTTTATCCTCCAGGAATCTTAGCAACCGGCATTGCATATCATGGGATATATTGCCGATTTCATCCAGAAAAAGCGTACCGGAGTCCGCAGCCTGAATCAGCCCGACTTTGTCCTTTACGGCATGGGTAAACGCCCCTTTCAGGTGGCCGAACAATTCACTTTCAAGAATACCGGCCGGGGTTGACCCGCAGTCCACCACCATGTAGGGATGCTTTTTCCTGGGACTGTTTTTGTGAATGCATCCGGCAATACGCTCCTTGCCCACACCGCTCTCCCCGAGAATAAGCACGTTGACCTGGGTGGCAGCCACCTTTTTCACCATGGAATAAAGATGCTTCATGGCATGGGATGTCCCCCAGTAAAACCCGGATTCAACCAGGGGGACAGCGCCGGAGCCGGCACCTGCACCGCGCAGGGCCATCACGGTATTAATCTTTTTAATCAGGTCTTTGCCGTCAAACGGCTTGGCAATATAATCGGCTGCGCCCAGCTTCATTGCTTCCACAGCATCCGGTATGGTCCCGTGGGCCGTCAGAAAAATCACCGGCAGATCCGGCAGGGACTGGCGGATATCCGTGAACAGTTCCATTCCGCTTTTCCCCGGCATTTTTATATCCGATACTAAAAGATCTACGCCGTTCTGCCCTTTAAGTATCTGTTCGGCCCCAGCCGCATCCCTTGCCTTCAAGACCTTGAAGTTGGATGCGGAGAGTCTTTCGCCCAAGACCTCCAGAATACTGGCGTCATCGTCAACAATGAGTATTTTATGTGCAGCGCTCACTGGTTCTCCCTTTGTTCCTGCCGTTCCTTATCAATTCTTTCAAGCACGCTTATCTGGTGTAAAAGATCCGCGATCCGTGCCTCCTGTTCCATGTTTTGCTTTTCCAAGGTTGCTGTTTTACCTCCCAGTGAATCAATCTGTTTTTGCATCTTAAGCCGCTCTTTTTTATAAACCTGATCACCGGCATACATTGTATTAAGCTTTTCCAAAATACCCGACCGCTCGGATTCAAGCAAGACCATACCATGGGCCAGGGCCTTTTCCAGCATCCCGGGGGGCATCCGCGTCCATGGATTGCAAACGCTTTTTTGCCCGGAATTCTTTAGGGTTCTGTGCGTTGAAGTCCTACAGGGCAGCAGTGAAGGTAAAAGCAGAAACTTCTCCACAGCAAATCTAAAGGCCGGGGCATTTTCTGCAAGGATCATGTCAAGACACGCATTCCCATAACGGCCTGCAGCCTGTTGCCGGACATGCTGCTCCTTTAACGCAAGCTGTGAAAAAATCTGACGGGCAAGGGTATAATCGCCATTCAAATATGCATCCTGGCCCTGTTTTACCGTGGCATCCCGGCAAATGACAGTGCAGGTAGGCATTGTACTGCACCCGTTTAAAATTACCCCTGTACACCCGATAAAAGCCAGAATTCTGAAACACACAAGACAACGCGTAAACGTCCTTGCCATGAACAAATTCAGGCAAAAATCAGACATCCATGAAAAACGCATATAAAAAGCCCTTAAAATTCATTTAGGCCACCTCTGATAATTAGAATTTTGAAACCAAAATTCTAATTATCAAAGGCACCCTTTATTAAAACAACGGTAATGTAAAGGAAAACGTACACCCTTTATCCGGCCTATTCTTCACAAAAATTTCTCCGCCATTGGCCTGGATGATCCGCCGGGCAATATTTAAACCTAGCCCAACGCCGTCCATGTGATTGCGCACCTCTCTGGCCCGGTAGTATTTCTTGAAAATCAGATTTTTCTTGTCGTCGGGAATACCCGGCCCTTCATCACTGACGGCACATGTCAAAAAATGCTTTCCCGGTCCCCGGGTCAAACGGACATCCACCCGGCTGTTGTCCGGTGAAAATTTCAACGCATTATCCAAAATATTGATGATGACCTGGGTTATCTCCCGGGCATTGCCTTTGACCATGGGTGCCTGGGCAAGCACCTTATATTCCATATGGATCCCCCGGGTCTTTGCACCGGGCGTAACACTTAGAATGGCCGATTGAACAAGCTGGTTGGGATCAAAAGGGGCAACCTCTCTTTCTTTCCCCCCTGAAACCAGAATTGACGTATCAAGCAGATGGTTCAAAAGGCTGGTGATCCGGGCAATCTCATTAACGGCAATGGTTAAAAATTTCTTTTGTTTCTCATTTACAGGCCCCAGCACCTCTTCGGTCATCATATTCACAGATTCACGGATGGAAGACAACGGACTTCTGATCTCGTGGCTCAAGGTGGCAATAAAATCCGAACGGATCTCGTCATCGGCTTTAAGCTGACGGTTCATATCATTAAATGCGGCAGCCAGTTCCCCGAATTCATCTTTTGAGGTAATATCCATCTCATAGGTGTAATTATCATCAGAAACCCGCCGAAGCCCGGACTTCAATTTATTCAAAGGGATAATGATGGATCTGGAAATAAACCAAATCCCCATCAGGCCTACCAGTATTGAAATAACAAACCCGATCATGCAGTTTCTCATCACCTGATGGCTTAAACGGCTTATCAGAATCAGTGCCTGCTCAATGCGGCCTTTATTCTCTTCTCTTGCCTTGGCAATGGCAGCCACCCACGGATCCATCACACCGGCATCAATCCATGTAAAATCCTCACTCATGACCTGTTCTATGAACACACCCGATTTGATATGGCTGCCAAAGGTCCGGTCAATGTCGTCCCAATACCCTGCCGGCATTCTCCGCCTTGAATCCAGGTCGATGATCTCAGCAAGCACGTTCTGGTAATCGCGCTTTGCTGTTCCAAAATAATCAAAATAGACATCTTTTTTTAACAATTTCAATTTTTTGATATTGGCGTCCATATCAAGAAGATGATTTTTAAGGTCGTTGGACAATACTGCAATCCGGTTGCTGATACTGACAATCCGGGATGACGTATCGGACATCTCCCTGACCTTTAAAAACAAGCCATATACTATCCCATAAAATATAAAAATGAAAAAAAAGAGAAATATAAAAAGTTTTTTCGAAATACCTGGTGTCATTGACATTTTTTTACCATCTGCATAGGTGAAAGCCTTTGTACCATGCCCGAACAGTCAAGTCAATTCCCGGCTGAATCAGGCCTGTTTAGAAAACGTAAGCAAAACCGGTACCAAAAGCAATCAATATATTTCCCTGTATTGAATTTACATGATGAATATTTTATCCTTATACGCATAGGAGTTCAGGAACCATGCCAAAACAGGAGAATCTAATGGGTGCCGATGTATTTTTCATAGACATGACCGCCACATCAAGGGAGAACCTGCCCGCCAAACTGGACCGCCTGGTCACCACGGCAGGGCTTGATGACGTTCTGGACAACAATGATCTGACTGCCGTCAAGGTGCATTTTGGTGAACAGGGAAATACGGCTTATATCCAGCCTGTTCTTATCCGAAAAATTATCCGGGCAATCAGAAAAGCCGATGCCACACCTTTTCTGACCGATGCCAACACCCTATACGTGGGCACCCGGTCTGATGCAGTGTCCCATATCAAGACCGCGGTGGAAAACGGATTTTCCTATTCGTCCATGGATGCAGCCCCTTTAATCATTGCCGACGGCCTGTTCGGAAAAAGCGAAACCGCTGTCCAGGTCAACCTCAAACACAACCGGGACGTATTTATCGGATCGGAAATTATCAATGCCAACGCGCTGGTGGCACTGGCCCATTTTAAGGGGCATGAGCTGTCCGGATTCGGCGGCACCCTTAAAAACCTGGGGATGGGATGTGCATCCCGCCGGGGAAAACTGGATCAGCATTCCAA
>JAKSBO010000848.1 GCA_022361095.1 Desulfobacterales bacterium
AAATAGGAAGTGCCGTAAAATTCTCCGAACTCCCACGGCTTTTCAAGGCCGACCCGGTTGTTGGCGCCGATAAACACCCCGTTGGCCACGGCCTGAGCCGGCTGTTCCAGCTCCCACAGGTACTGGGACTTGCCCTTGGTGGTGGCAGAGGGGTTGAAAAGGATCTCTGCGCCGTTCAATGCCAACACTCTTGCGCATTCAGGGAAATGGCGGTCATAACAGATGAAAATTCCGATTTTCGCGTACCGGGTCTCAAAAACGGGGAATCCCAGGTTGCCGGGCTTAAAATAAAATTTTTCCCAGAATCCCGGCCAGGTGTGGGGAATCTGTATTTTTCTGAACTTGCCAAGATAGGTGCCGTCGGCGTCGATCACTGCAGCGGTATTGTAATACACCCCGTCCATGGCGGCCTCATACACGGGCAGGATGATCACCATGTTGTATTTTTTGGCATACTGGCTGAAGCGTTCCGTGGTGGGCCCGGGCACCGGTTCTGCGGAATCGTACCATTTAGTATCCTGTTCGCAGCAGAAATAGGGACCGTAAAAAATCTCCTGGAGACAGAGAATCTGGACGCCTTTTTCGCCGGCTTCCTCCACCATGGGGATATGTTTTTGAATCATTGCTTCCTTGATCTGATCAACGCTGCCTTCGGACAAGGCATTGGACATCTGGATATGAGCGCACTTGACGATTCTTGACATGGCGACCTCCTTCACGGTCATAAATTTTATGTAGTAACTTTGAAACCTAAAAAAAATGACTATCCAACAAAAATTTAAAAGTCAAGTAAATTTCTGACTTTCTAACTTTCTGAAATATGTAAATTCTAATATCATAATATTTACCTTGACAATCACCCGACCTCACCGCTATGATCGGCAGAATGTTAATCCATAAGGAAAGAAGTCATGTTCGCAGAAATTCAACAAAACAAGATCACTCAACAGATCATTCACCAGATACATACCGCCATCATTCGCGGAAAACTGGCTCCGGGAGACCGGCTTCCGTTTGAGTCGGACCTGATCAAGCAATTCGGTATCTCCAAGCAGACCCTGCGCGAATCCCTTCGCGCCCTGGAACACATGGGGCTGATCGAGATCCGGAAAGGTATGGGAGGCGGATCCTTTGTCGTGGAAGTGGATTCTGAAGTCACCAAGCGCAGCCTGCTCAACTATTTTTATTTTAAAAACCTGTCCATCACCCACCTGTCCGAAGTCAGGAAACTGATTGAGCCCTACGCAGCCTCTATGGCCGCCCAAAAAATGTCTGATCAAGACATCAGGGAATTAAAGGAACTGAATGATAATGCGCTTCGTTTTCTGGAGGCAAACGACTACGACCAGACCATGAAAAATGAAATCGGATTTCACATGAAGTTGTTGGAGCAGACCGACAATCCCCTGCTCACGCTGCTGATGGAGTTTGTGGAATCGATTTTGATCGATTACAAAAAAGAGCTTGAAATGGGGCTTGATTTTTTAAGGGAAGTTCTTGCGGCCCATGAAAGAATCTATCTGGCCATTGAAGCAAGGGATGAAAAAAGAGCATCAAAAGAGATGCTGGACCACATTCTTGAACTTGAAGAAGGCCTTTATAACAAACAAAAGGATTTGTCTTTGAAAGAGGTCTATTCACAGGCAGCCATATAACTGCCACGGAGCGGAGCTATATTGGCACCACTCTGTGGCATGCCCACAACAAATATAGAAACTTAAATCCCGGTTTGCCGGGCAGTTTCCCAAAAAAAGAACGATTAAATAAGGAGGAACGATTCCATGACCCTGCCAAAAATGAAAAATTATATCAACAATGAGTGGGTTGATTCTGTGTCTGAACAGATCGGTGATGTGTTCAATCCTGCCACCGGTGAACAAATCGGGACCGTCCCTTACGGGAACAGCCAGGATGTTGACGCGGCTGTTGCGGCAGCCAAAAAAGCCTTTCCTGAATGGCGCAAGACGCCGCCCCTGACCCGGGCCAGGTACCTGTTCAGAATCAAGGAAGCCTTTGAAGAAAATTTTGAAGAGATCGCCCAAACGCTCACTACCGAGCAAGGAAAAGTCATTGACGAGGCCCGGGGTGAGGTTCGGCGGATGATCGAAAACGTTGAGCATGCCACAGGTGTTACCACACTCATGACAGGGTATACCCTGGAAGATATCGCCACAGGCATCGACTGTTACGGCCACCGCCAGCCCATGGGGGTGTTCGGCGCCATTGTACCGTACAATTTCCCCGCCATGGTGGCCTGGTGGTTCCTGCCCTATGCCATTGTTTCCGGCAACACCTATGTGGTAAAACCCTCTGAACAGGTTCCCATGACCCAGACCAAGATCATGGAAATCCTGGATGAAGAAGTTGGCCTTCCCGAAGGCGTTGTAAATATGGTTCACGGGTCACGGGATGTGGTGAACGCCATGCTGGATCACCCGGACATCCAGGGGATCTCCTTTGTGGGCGCCACCCCCACGGCCGAATATATCTACAAACGATGCGGTGAAACCGGGAAACGGGTCCAGGCACTTGGCGGTGCGAAAAACATCGTCGCAGTTATGCCGACTGCCGACATTGACGAAGGCATGCCCTCAATTGTGGCCTCATTTTACGATCGCAGGTCAACGATTTTCACGCCGGTGACCTAGTGCGCTTTCCAATCAGCAACCGCAGTTTCTTTGCTGATTCCTTGGATCGCTTGCGAGGATGTAGAGTACTAG
>JAKSBO010000722.1 GCA_022361095.1 Desulfobacterales bacterium
AATTTCTCATTGATTCATTGGTAAAAGATAATTTTGACATCACCTTGTTTGCCCCCAAAACGGATAAAACCCTTGTACCGGATACGGAATCTTTATCCGGCGGTATGTCCCTTTTACGCTGCTGGACCGATTGCAGCGGCGAGGTGGATGGACTTCTTGCCACCATGGCCGGGAAAAAAAACGACGCCCTTGTACTTCAGTTCAATTTTGCCTTTTTCAGTTCAGATCATCTTGGGAAAATTATCAAGTTTGCAAATGACCGGGATATGGTTCTGGTTATCTTTTTCCATTCCACAAAAGACGTGGAGGTGGGCAATTGGAAAGCCTCACTTGAACCGGTCACAGATTTGCTGAAAACGGTTGATCGCCTCCTGGTTCACGGCTTGGAAGATCTGAATCTGTTTAAAGCAAGGGGACTGTACAAAAATACAGCCCTTTTCCCTCATGGGGTGTTAAACCGTTTGCCGGTTTCTAAAGTACCATCTAAGGCACAAAAGGGGAAAATAATTATTGCCAGCTACGGGTTTATGCTGCCCCATAAGGGCTTGGAGCAGTTGATCAAAGCCTTTGCCATGGTGAGAAATGACTGGCCGGATGTGCATTTATTAATGGTCAATGCATTGTATCCTGATCCGGTTTCAGATGAGACAAAACAGCGGTGTGAGGACTTAATTAAAGCAGGTCAGCTTCAGGGATCCGTTACCTTGGAAACTGATTTTCTCAGGGATGAAGAAAGTCTTGCTATGCTCGACACCGCATCCATGATTGTCTTTCCTTACCAGGCAACAGCCGAATCATCAAGCGCTGCTGTTCGATATGGCCTTGCTACACATCGCCCCTGCGTATGCACGCCCCTTGAGATATTTTCCGACGTTAAAGATATTGTTCATACGCTGCCGGGAACATCCCCAAAAGAGATTGCCGTGGGTATTGAAGAATTGCTTCGTGATCCCGACCGTCTGAAAGGCAAGCAAAAGCTTCAAGATAAATGGCTTTTGGCCAATTCCTGGAATGTGTTGGGAAAAAGGGCAGGGGGGATGATAAAGGGCCTGGTCGCTTGTCGGTGACGCCCTCTTAAAAGTCTAATGCCTCATGGTATGTGAGGCTAAATTAGGCCAGATAAGTGCGAATAGGGCAGCAGCGTCAATTATCCCAAATCCACCATCAAATTTTCGTATATCTGGTTTGAGTCATGGGTTTCGTACCATCCCTAGCCATCAGCAAGGTGCCGGATGCAAGGCGGCAAGGAGTGACGAGTGAGGCGTATCATTCATACTCCGCAGGGAGGAACGATCGCAGGTAAAGTAGCAGGCGGTGCTTTGATGGTGGATCAGGGTTATTATGATTTCTTGCTTTTCCATGTGGTATATGATAGACAAAAAATCCAACTCTTGTTGATAACTATAATTAAAATAAGGTGTTATATATATGTTTAAAAAAATTGAACCCCTGCAACATTCAAAGCATAAAGATTTAAGGCTTTCTAAAAATGTCTCAATGGCCTTTGCCAATGATGTTTCTTCTGTACGACTTTCATTTTCAGAGGTGCGGCAGGCCTCCCGGTATTATCCAATTGTTTTTTTTGAAAATCTACCCTGTCTTCCACATGCACTACTCTCCCTTCAAGCCGGTACGAATATGTTTGTAGATGATAACGGGAATTGGAAAACACCCTATGTACCGGCCCATTTCAGATTGTATCCGTTCACACTGGCAAGGATTCAGGAGCAGGAAGGTCAATTTTCATTGTGCATTGATCCGGATGCAGAACATTTCAAATCCGGAATGGGGGAGCCACTTTTCACAGCCGACGGTGAATTGTCAGACTTTGTCCGGAATATTTTAAAATCCTTGGAAAGATATCAAAAGGAAATTAATATGACAAAAAATTTGCTTAAAACTTTGGACGAACAGGACATGATTACAGAGCGGGCCTTTACGTGCCGGGTCCAAGAAAAAGAAAAGAGAATTGATGGGTTTATGGGTGTTGATATGGAAAAATTACTTGCCATGGATGACAGCAGTATTGCAGGTTACGTAAAAAGTGGTCTGATGGGAATGGTATATGAGCATAGCCATTCATTGTATAATTTTTCATATTTTTTCAGCCCTGCACCAAAAACCGAAAAACTGAATTGATCTGACATCCTGTGTTAGTTTTTAAATACAAAATTTTTCGCAAGAGAGATAAAAAAGTATGCTATATCTGTATTGCTGAAAGTATGATGGATGTAAAATCTAAACGGTACAATTATTATTCGTGATTATTTTTTTTTCGTCGTATTCTCAGGTTGCAGATATCAAATCTCACAAAACCCCTTTCCATTTCTGAGTCGGGGTTTTTCATTAGCGGACCAGGCAAAATTCCTTCTCACCTGGCTTATGCCGGTGGGTTGGTAACGCCTTTATTTACTGAAGACAAAATATGAACATTCTACTTACCGGCGGTACCGGATTTGTCGGCAGAGCATTGTATCCGAAGCTGATCGAAGACAGACACAAAGTGAATTGTGTGGTTCGAAAATCTGATGCCCATTTGAATGACCCGGGTCAAATTTTTGAAACAGTCTTCTATATTGATGGATTGAATGGTAAATCAGACTTTAAGGCGGCACTGCAGGGCGTTGATATCGTCATTCATTTGGCTGGACGAGCACATATGCCATTAAGATCCGAATCTGACATGGAAAAGGAATTTATGGATATCAACTTTCTGGGAACAAAAAATCTTGCAGAACAAGCTGTGAATCTCGGAGTAAAAAGGTTTGTGTTCATTAGCACTGTCGGGGTAAATGGGAAGTCGGTAAAAGGCAGGTTACCCTATACGGAACAAGATATTGAGAGACCGTATAACAGCTACACCACCTCGAAATTATTTGCTGAACATAGTCTCAGGAAAATTGAAGAGGATACGGGCATGGAAGTTGTCATCCTCCGCTCCCCGCTTGTCTACGGCCCCGGAGTTAAAGCTAATTTTTTAAAATTATTGGATTTGGTTAACAGTGGCCTTCCTTTACCTTTTGACCGAATAGACAATCAAAGAAGTTTTATCGGTATAGATAACTTTGTAGATGCTGTCAGTGAATGTGCAATTCATCCTGTCGCTGCCGGAAAAACTTTTTTGGTAAGCGATGGGCCACCGATGTCAACAACCCAACTGCTTGAAAAAATATTTAAAGCATTTGGAAAATCGTCCAGGCTGTTCTATTTCTCAGAGAGAATTTTAAAAAACGTATTAATGTTGATCCGAAAAAAATCTGTTTATGATCGATTATGGGGAGACTTGGCTGTCGACTCAACTTTGATACGTAAATCTCTTGGTTGGTGTCCTCCGATATCATTCGAAATGGGAATCGAGAAAACCGTCCAGTGGTATTTAAAAGAAAAAGATCAGGCGCATGATTCCAGCAGGTAGAGCAGTTTTTCAGCTGTAATCTGCAAACAATAGTGCTGCTCGACTTTCTTCCGTCCATGATATCCCATTTTTTTTCTGAGTTGTTTATCCTTCGATAATCGGGTGAGGGCGGATATCCACTCTTTTTGTGAAGAGACTAAAAAACCGTTTTTTTCATGATTTACAATATCGATGTTTGCCCCGATGGCGGACGCAATCACAGGTTTACCACAGGCCATATACTGAATCAGTTTATATCCGCACTTTCCACGGGCCCACGGCGTATCGGGCAGCGGCATAATGCCGACATCGATTTGGTTCAAAAATTGACTTTCGGTTTTTTCCGACCATGCCACATCCTTGACCCTGATCTGTTTTATGTTAACGGGTCCTGCCCCGATTGTCATCAGGCATGCACCGACCTCTTTACCGACTTCTTCCAATACCGGTTGAACGCTGTAAAGGTAGTGAGCCGTTATGGGCGAGCCGATCCAACCGATGGTAAAACAGCCCTCTGATTTTGAGGCACCGGTACCTGTATGTACCGTATCAAGTGGATACCGGTCGATATCAACAACCGTGGGCAGGATCTCAACTCTTTTTGTCCCTGCCGCATGAGCCCGGTCTGCCAGATAGGTGTTCCCTGCGATCACCAGTGCTGCATGTTTCATAATCCGGTCAATTCTCTGTCCGAGGAATCGTCGTACCCATTTATTCGAGTGCATATCATA
>JAKSBO010000951.1 GCA_022361095.1 Desulfobacterales bacterium
ATACTCATGGGCGGGGTCCTGATCACCATCGGCATCCTCTTTTATACGGTGTTCTGGGCCGTCAAGGACCCCGTGTGGATCTTCATCTTTGCCGTTGTGTACGGAATCATCCGGGGCGGGGTTTTGCCCCTAATTTTCCTGCTTTGGACGGAGTTTTACGGCAGAAGATCCTCCGGAACCGTATTGGGAATTGCAGGTCCCTTCCGGATGGCTGCAAATGCTGCCGGGCCGGTTTCAGCGGCTGTTTTTTTCGACCTGTTCCATAACTACTGGATTCCCTTTTCAGCCTTCACCATTCTCCTGATCATGGCCGGTCTTTTATGCCTGGCCGCAAAACCGCCCGGCTGCCCGGAATCGACATCAAACACCCGGCAAGCTCAAGGTGGCGATTGACCAAGTCAGTGTGCCGATAACGGCCGGAATACGTTCCGGAAAGTTTTTGTTCACCCCAGCTTTTCCATAATTTTACCTGCTGTTTCCAGGGCATCCTTGAACCGGTATCTGTTTATCTGTTCGTCCAAAGCCTTTAATTCCGCCTTAAACGACTCCGGCCATCCAAGGGATTTGACCCCTTTCATTGCCGTTTTCATGGGTTTGGGTTCGGATGTCTTAATTTTGGCAATAACCTGTTCCATGGCTTCAAACAATTGATCACGGGATGACGGATCACCGGAAGATGCCGACGAAAAGTCATCCCCGGGCCTGATGCCGATGCCGTCAATGCCCTGCCGTATCTTTTGCAATTGATCCGAAAATTGCGCCAATGCATCCTTAACCGGTTTATGTTCCCCTATTCCGCTTTCAAGAACCTCACCGGCCTCCTGTAACGGGACCGCCCCCAGACTGCCGGCAAGACCCTTGACGGAATGGGCCAGGCGCTGGGCTTCCTGCAAGTTATCCTGTTCAATGAGCGCCCGGATCTTTTGGGGGGCATCTGCATAATCCCGGTTGAATTTAAAAAGCAGGTTCAGGTAAAGCCGGCGGTTGCCGTTAACGTTGTGCAATCCCCGGTCAATATCTATGCCGGGCAGATCATTGGGAATATCGGGGAGATCTGCATCTGTCCGGCCGGTATTATCATATGCGTCCAGACCCTCATCTTGTTTTGGGGGATGTGTTCTTATTTTTCCGGGTATCCACCGGGCCAAAGTGCTGTAGAGTGCATCAGGATCAATGGGTTTTGTAACATGGTCCTGCATCCCCGCACCAAGGCTTTTCTCCCTGTCTCCGGCCATGGCATGGGCGGTCATGGCGATGATGGGCAAAGCCTCACTGTCCAGGGTTTCGCGGATTTTCCGTGTGGCCTGCAACCCGTTCATCTCAGGCATTTGAATATCCATAAGTGCCAGGTCATACGCGTCGGCATTGGCCATGCGGACGGCCTCCCGGCCGTTGTCGGCAACATCCACCCACGCACCTGTAGGTGCAAGCAGTTCCAATGCAATCTGTTGATTGATTTTGTTGTCTTCAGCCAGAAGAATACGCACACCATTGATAAACGCCGTATGCCGTATGCCCTTTGTCCTGTGCCCGGGCCTTTGGGGCATACCCCGTCCAAATGCCTGGAGTATGGTATCAAATAATGTGGACTGTGTTGCCGGTTTGCTCAAAAACCCATCAAAAACGGCATCATTGAATTGTTCCTGAACCTCATCAAACCCGTATACGGTAGCCAAAATGATCTTGGGGTCAAATCCTGAATCCGCCAGGGTGCGAATACGTTTACAGGTTTCAATGCCGTCCATGCCCGGCATTTTCCAATCCAGGAGCACAATGCCGAAGGGCACGCCCCGGCTGTGTTCTTCAAACAGTTTCAGTGCCGAGCGGCCATCTCCAACCGCAGTGACTTCAAATCCGCTGCTTTCAAGATAGGCCTGGAATATTTCCCTGGCACTCTCGTTGTCATCCACAACAAGCACTTTGTTCCTGCACAATTCATCTTCGGCTTTCAGGCTGGGCCGGTGTTCTGCCCGGAGGTCCGCATATAGAGCGACCGTAAAAAAGAATGTCGATCCCTTCCCATGGGATGACCTGACGCCGATCCCCCCACCCATCATTTCAGCCAGCCGTTTGCAAATGGTCAACCCCAGGCCGGTCCCGCCGTATTTCCGGGTGGTGGAGCTATCTGCCTGGGAAAATGCATTAAACAACCTCTCCTGCTGCCTTGGGGTCATACCGATACCGGTATCCCTGACTGAGAAATAAAGCACCACGGCATCTTTATGCGCCCGTTCCGGCCGGCAGGAGATTTCGATCTCCCCCTGTTCCGTGAATTTGACGGCATTGCCGATCAGATTGACAAGAACCTGTTTAAGCCTTAAAGGGTCGCCGATCAGGTTTTTGGGTACATCCGGTGAAATATTGATTAAAAGTTCCAGCCCTTTGTCACTGGCTTTATAGGATGACAGATCACAGGCTTCGCCAATAACGTGATCAATGTTAAAGGAAACGGACTCAAGTGCCAGTTTCCCGGCTTCAATTTTTGAAAAATCCAGGATATCATTTATCAATCCGAGAAGGGACCGGGCCGCACCATCGACCTTGGTCAGGTAATCATTTTGTTTGGGGGTCAACCCGG
>JAKSBO010000016.1 GCA_022361095.1 Desulfobacterales bacterium
CAGGCTTTCCAGGCTTTTCAACTGGGGCAATGAAACCAGGAGCCATAAAAGTCCTGCCGGGGCTATGACCGAGGCCGTTTTCGGCAGGCCCGGGTGAATGATCCGGGTATTCAGCCACAATAAGGCCGTGGCCTCCAGCACCAGGGCAAGACCGATCCAGCCGTGGCTTAACACCAGCACCGGAAGCACGGAAACATAAAATAATAATGCACCGCCGTGGAATGCCAGGATTGAATTTCTATGGGGTTTTTCGGCCAGTTGCCGCAACAACATTGCCACGGGCCACAATTTGGCGGCAATCATTGCCACGGGGCACCAGTCGGCCAGAGGGCTGTGAAAGGCATGTTTGACCGAATAAAAGCAAAATAGCGCCTGGAGCGCTTCATATACAGCCCACGTGTTCCACAGAGGTTTCCAGTGTTCAATGCGCTTAAAGAACAGCCATGGGATCACCAGCGCCGCGGCAAAAAGCGCCCCGGACCACCATACCCCTGCCAGAATAACGGTTTGGGGGTGGCTTGTATTCAATACCCAGACGGCCTGGGCAGCGGCTGCGCTTAGCAAGGCAATGATCGCCACAGGCTGGAATTGGGCACGGCGGGCAAAGAAAACGGCCAGCGTCAGAAAGCAGGCCAGGGTGGCCATTCCCATGTGCGGGAAATGGGGATGGCTTACAAAAAAAGAAAATCCGATCAGAATAAATACACTGGCCACAGGTGCGGCACTGAGCCACTTTTCAGGGATCATGGGGCCGGATTTCTCCTTTCCGGGTGCCATTTTGATGGCCGCAAGGATTTGGGGAAGCTTTACGGCCACCACAAGAATCCCTGCGCTCAGCACAGATCCGGCTCCCAGGATAAAGATAAAAAATCCCGCCCCCATGGCATCTGCCGGAATATTGAGCATCCAGAAAATGCCGCCGGCAACAAATATGGCCAGCAGTAAAAACACCTGGATAACGGCTCGGAAAATCAGGCTGACAAAAAGGCCCGGAATCTGGATTCCCAGCATCATGGGCCAGAAATAAAACGCACACATGGGATTTAAAACAAGCCCGGCAAGGCACATCAGGGACAGGGCCACGGGAAACACCTTAAACCATTGAAGCAGAAGATCGGATTTCCCAAACTTCATGACAAGGAACACGGGACCCAAACACCCGGCAGCGCCATACACAAGGATCAGCACATAGCTAAAGGAAAAACCGGTTGCATCAAACCGGGTGACAACCCATAACACTGCGGCAATAAAAGCAATCGATGAAAAAGGGATGAATACCCGGGTCCAGCCTTTGTTTTTTGTGCCGAGCATGATGGCGCAGATCATGGCAATGGTCAGCAGCATTAGAGGATGCCAGCCCGGTTTTTCCAGGGTTAAAAGCAGGGCCATGGCAACCGATGACAGGTACAGAACACACCCGTTCCACAATACAGGTTTCCGCGCCACCGGATTCAAGCCCTGGCGCCACAGGAAAACAGTAAAAAGAATAAGATTGGCAGCCCAGACCCCCGCAATGGTAAAACCGTTTTTTTGGGTAAATAAATTAAGGACCGCCAGGCCCAGCGTTACCAGAGTGCCGGCAGCGCCTGTCAGCAACAGACCTGTGGAATTTAATTTTTCAGATACCAGATATAATGCAGTATTGACCACGGCCAGATAGATAAACAGACCAATCAGGTTTCCTGACCCGGTATTAATCATCAGGGGAGTGACATAGGCCCCGATGGCGCCTAGAACCGAAACCGTAAGCCCCTTTTGATACACCGCCAGTACAAATGCGGCCGCAGACACCAGGGCAAGCATGGCAAATCCTGCCATGGCCGGCAGGTAATCGTAATAAAGGGTTGCCGTAAAAATAACAATATAAAGCACGCCGATCCCGGTTGCAGCCAGGGAATGACGGAAAATTTTCAGGCGCGCGTCTTTGAATTTTTCCGATGCCAGAATCAATCCGGTTCCCAGGATCGCTCCAAACGCCAACCGTGCTGCCGGTGGAATCCAGTTTTTTTCAATGGAATGTTTTAACAGCAGGCCGATACAGATAAATGCGGCCACACCCCCCACCCATGCAAAAAGCCTGGCCCCTGTAAAAAGCTCCCAGTTGATGTTGAGCCGGTCAATTTTTTGGCGAAGGGAATCACCACGCACTTTTGAAACCGGGCTTTTGCTTGCAGAGACTTTCAACGAAGCAGGCGGGCTGTACGGAATGGATTCTTTTCTCGGTTTTTCCGGCGGTTTGATTCCTTGCGCCTTGGGTGGAAGCGGATCAGGTTTAGTCGTCTTTTGCCCAGGGCTGAAATCATAAGCCGGCTCCCGCAAGGCGTCATACATCTCTGATGCCCCGGGGGGATCGGTTGTATCTTTGGTTTCCACGGTAGGTTCAACCTCCGTGTCCTCGGGCGTTAAGCTATCCCCGGGAGCTGTGCCTTTTAAAGCTTTTAAGGTTTGAACCGTATCATACAGCCGGTCAAATTTGTTCTTCAGCTCTTCTAACTTTTTTTCAAGTTCCCGATTTGATTGTTTAAGGTCTGTTACTTGAACACCAAAAATGACAACGACCAAAAATAAGAGGAAAAAATACATAGCGATGTTAAAAACGCCTCCTTTGTGTTAGCAATACTATTTGGCGGTCCGAGCCGATGGCGTTGGATAAAGAACCTTTGCCCATGGAAAAATCAGGAACCGTTACGCATTATTATTTAATGGTTGTAGCACCCTTACCGATACAATACATATGAAAAACTACATTATCAGAAATTGTAAAGAATGTAATGCGCCCCTTCGTATCCCGGCAGATATTGGAGGCATGCTCATGCAGTGCCCCAATTGCGGAGATAAATTCCATACTGATTTTAAACTTATTCCAAAAATCAGGAAGGGCAGGGATGATCAAAAAGCAAGCCGGGAAATGCCTGCCAAAAGGCTTTTGTCCACATTTAATATTACTGTTTAGGGGGGGCACCTCTAATCATTGCCTTTTGGTTTGAGTTCGAGGCCCCCTAAAGTTATTTTTGAGTGCCCCCTGAATCTTTCCCCCTGAATC
>JAKSBO010000181.1 GCA_022361095.1 Desulfobacterales bacterium
ATGATGTCCAGGTGACCTTTCCGGATCAGCCACAAGATTTCTGATCCACTTTTTTGAAAAAAAACGGGGCAATCCGACACCCAGCTTAAACATCTCTTCCAGGGCAATCAAGGCCATGACGCCGTACACGGGCCAATGAAAAACAAAGGCACCGGCAAAAGCCATGGGCACGCCAATGCACCACACCGCACTCAAATCCAGGAGAAAGCCGAATTTTGTGTCCCCCCCGCCCCTGAACACCGACACCACGGTTGTGAAATTGGTGGTTTTGGTCCAAAAGACAAGACCGGTTGTCAGCATCAGGTAGTAAGCATTATCATAGGCTGCCGGAGAAATATTGTAAAACCCCAGGATAAAAGGCCGGCACAAAATGAGAACGCCCCCCGCACCCAGGGCCATGGGGAGCTGGGTCAAAAGCATGAATTTGCCGTAAGCAAATGCCCGGTCATATCTTTTTGCCCCAATGCTGTTGCCGATAAGAATAGAACCGGCATGAAAAATACCGAAAAACGGGACAAATAAAAACTCTTCAAGGGTGGCCACGATATTGACTGCTGCAATGGACTGTGTGCCCATACGGGCGTAAACCAGTTTATAAATACTTACGCCCGTGACCCAGAAAAATTCATTGAGGAACACGGGCCAGCATGTGGCGGTCACCCGTTTGACAAAAGCAAAATCAAAGGAGAACATTTTTTTTACCGGCGCGGCAAGGGGGTAAGGCTTCAAATAGATGATCACCGTCAACAGGCCGGTTTCGAGCAATTTTGCCGTGCAGGTGCCGATGGCGGCACCTTTGACGCCCATGGCGGGAAAGCCGAAGTTGCCGAAAATCAGGCAGTAATTGAGCACGATATTGACAACCACGGCCACAAAGGAAGAGAACAAAGGCACACCGGCAAATCCCATACTGCGCATATTGGTCATAAAGGAGAAGGTGACGCAAAAAGGAATAAAGGCAACACCCACAATACGGAGGTATCCGGCCCCAAGACGCACCACTTCGGCATCGCTGGAAAATAGTGCAATTACAGATCCCGGAAAAAACAGGGCAGCACCGGCAAACACAAAACCGACGACAAATCCGGCCAGGATCCCAAGCCCCGACAACTGGTGAATCCGTGAAAGATCCTTTTTGCCCCAGTACTGGGCTGTGAATATGGCAACGCCGGAGTGCACACCGAACTGGATAACAAAAAAGATAAACACAAACTGATTGGCAATGCCCACGGCGGCCACCGCCGCATCATGAAGCCGGCCGATCATGAGCATGTCAATCACGGCCATGGAGCTGGTCAGAAAAAATTGCAGGGAAATGGGTAGCGCCAGACTGAAAAGCAGGTGCAAAAAAGCCTTGGGGACAATTACCTCAGACGGGTCTGTGACGTGCATATCAAAAGGCCTGCTCTAAATTAAAATGAAAGACCCTATATCAGCGGGGTTGCCAGGTCAAGGCAATTAAATGCATGTCATGGCCCAATTTGACCCTAGATCACTTCAACCGTTTTATTGCTGTTGAGCCGGAGCAACAGGATAAAGTGCCATGATTTTGCTTACGGCAGCCGGAATTTTTTCTTTCCTGCCGGCTGAATTTTCACTCACTGTGCCTGAGCCGACCCCCTGCCAAACCAGGTTTTTCTTTGCGCCATCGACAACGTCGCATACCAGGGTCCCCACAAGGTAATCGTATTGATGATAGCGCGTGGTGGCAAATCCGCTTCCCCATCCCCAGGAATGGCCGAAAGAATACCCGCCGTATCCGCCGTAATAATCCGTATAGGCGGTGGTGGCCGTTTTTTTATCCGTCACCAGATACAAAGAGACCTCAATATCGCCCCCTGTTTCGACATAGGTCATGCCCCTTGCTTTAAACTCATTGTTAAAAGCGGATTCAATCCGTTTCTTATCCAGGTCATTGAGCAGTTCACTGCTGTTTTTGCTCCAGCCCAGATAGGAATATGTTTTAAATTTAGTAAAATCAACGGAATCATCAAAATCGGCACTGACGTTAATGGTGCTGCATGCACCGGTTAAAAACAACAAAAGA
>JAKSBO010000489.1 GCA_022361095.1 Desulfobacterales bacterium
CATATTTTGTTGGGGTTCCTTCGTCACCCCAACCTACAGCTTTACATGTGCATTACACGCCTTTTATCTTTCAAATGGTATTGCAAAACATGATCTCTTGGTATGCATGGAGTTTATGTGCCAAATATGATTTGGCCGGGCTTGTAGCCGTGGATTCCAACAGTACCGGCTCCCGGATCCGCATTGCTTTTGGCCTTTGGGTGTTTGTGCGGCAAGCAGGTATTTTTTAGAATCGTATTAATACCAGGTATGATGATTTTATGGCAGATGTGCCTAACTTAATGTTTATATTAATAAAGTATTTTTGTGTATACTTTTATAGGCATGACTAATATTTATACTTGACACGTATTGTTTTAGGATATATAAAACTCTTGCTCCTAAAGCAAAGCGAAAGAAGTTAGTTAATCTATGTTAAGGGGTATCTATGTGGCGTAGATACGTAATGGTGGTGGGTAAGTGTTTATTTTTTTTGATAAAAGCAATAAATCAAAGATAGAGTCATCCATTGGGATGTTTTTGGTGCTGGTATTGTTTTCCTTCAATGTTTTCGCCACCGGGTTATGCCATGCGTCATGGCATTCCATGTCTGATTTGAAACATTTTCATACCCACGGCCACCGGAATGTAGACAAGAGCCGGTGCCATTCTCTTGTCCGTTTTGAGCGCAGGGATGCCGGCGGGTACCATCATTATAGTTGTCCTTTTTTTGATGCCTGCGCCAAGGCGCCCAGGCAGCAGATTTTTCACGGCGACCGGGTCATGCCGGTTCCGACCGGGCCCGACATGGCATGTCCCCGGCACCAGGCCCCGGTGCCGGATTATTTCCATACGTCCCTTGTATACCGGGGGCCCCCGGTTTCTCATCTTTGGTATTCCCGGCCTGAAAATCTGCCGGGTAATGCAAACGACAGGCTGGCGGACCGATATCCGGACGCGAAGAAACAAAATTATGCAGGCCGGTACGCTTGATCGTACCGTTACCCAAGAAAAAGGATTGAAGATTTATGGCTTTGGCCCGGGAACACAACATCATACTGGATAAAATCCAGGAGTTGTATACAGATATATTTATGCACAACGGATTTGGGGAGCTCAGAGTGGAAATGCGCTTTCTTAAAAAAGGCCAGAAAGAGGTCATTATCCGTTGCGGCAAGGACTTTCGATATGTGGTGGATTACGACACCCAGGCGGTTAAGCCCCTGGGGGCCGGTGCATAAACTGCGCCCGCCACGTTGAATTCGTAACGTTGTTTACTAAAAGGAGGTGAGGAAACAAAGCGCTTTTTGTCCCGGCGCAAATTTATGGGGCAACTTTTAATGTACTACCCGTGTCGCGGCAGGGCGCCGGAACGGGAAAAAGCCAAAGCCAAACCCGCTGTAAAGCGGGGACGGAAAGCCCACGGATCCCTTTGCACTGTTCAACGGACGGCTCCGGTCCGTTCAGTGAAAGCCCCCCCCTCACACAGGGACAGCCGGGTTGCCTTGAATGCACAAGACAGAACTTTATTATTAATTTGCCGCGGTTGGCCGCGGCCCCAAGTGCAGCAGACTCTGTGGGTGGGTTGTTTGTACTTAGCCTTAAATTTATTTTTAAAGGAGAAGTACAACATGGAAAAGAAACAGGTACAAAAGAAAAAGATTAACAACCAAAAAGGCTTTACCCTCCTGGAAATCCTGGTCGTCCTGACCATCATGGGCTTTCTCATCGCCATGGTCGCACCGCGGCTTGCCGGTATCTCCGGCGGCGCCGTTGATACGGTATGCGACACCAACCAGAATAGAATGGTTACTTATATGTCCTCTTTTTTTGAGCAGACCAACCGGTATCCGAACAAGCTGACCAACCTGGTGGTCAGAGATGATGCCGCGGCTGCTCTGGCAGATTATCAAATTCCGGTCGTGTCTGATCAGGATCCGGATAATGAAGCAGAGGTGTTTGCCAATGAATTCTACAGCCGCAATCACCTGAATATCCATTACCTCACCTCAGAAGAGGCTGCTGTTCTCAGAAACATGGGCATTGTAAAGGTGTTCAACCTTAATGACTACAGCCGTTTCTCTGATTATGTGACCACTCCTGCTGACTTTAACAATGACGAACAGGCGCCAGTGGCTATTGGTACTGAAGCCTCTGCCATGGAAGAAGTTGATGTGGCAGCCGGTGTGGGTGTTGCCATGGTGGGGATGGGTGCCGACGGTGCTGCTACGCCTGCATGGACCCTGACAACCGGTTCCGAAACCGGATGGGGTGAACCCGAATTTTTCGGCCGCATCGTTCTGGGCATGGGTCCGGAATGCTCTTTGATCACCAGTGGCGTGATCGCCAATGCCGCCCATTGCCCGGGCGGAATCCAGAATGCGGACAACTGCACCTACAATGATTACAACCTGGTAGTCCCGAGACTGGAAGCCACGATTGACTCATTTGATGCTGCCATTACCGCCATGGACGCAGATGGTACCACAGACGGTGTACAGATCGACTGCCTGGCTTATGCAGAAGGTACTACCCCGACTGGCAACTATGACGCCGCCAATACCGACGGAACCTACCGTCAGTTTACTCTGGAGGCCCAGGAAACCTGGCAGTTCGCCACCATGTGCCCCGAGGGCCATAAATACCCGGCTGATGACGGTGATGAATGGGCCATCGATCTGGATGCAAGTGGTGCTATCTAATATCAGTTAGGATGAGTAAAGGGGCCATACTTCTTGGCTCCTGTGGCGGGGAGGAAAATTCTCCCCGCCATTCCAGTACATCTGTCTCTTTGGGGGGCTTTTTTATGGCTATGGATAAAAAGAGCCCCCAAAGAGACAGGGTATACGATAATGAGCCGACAGCGGTAAAAAGAAAATGAGCATGAATCCGGTTTTGACTGATAATAAAGGGGTTTCCCTGTTGGAACTCCTGGTTGTGCTGAGCATCCTGGGCTTTGCCGCAGCCATCGTTGCCCCGCGGTTTGCCGGGATCACGGCAGAGGCCGTGGATACGGCCGGGCGCATGAACGAGGCCCGATTGATCAAGTACATCACCACCTTTCTCCAGGACCACGGCAATTACCCCACCGGGCTGGTCAACCTGGTTTCCACAGACCGCCTCTCCGGCCAGTTTTTTAAACCCGAGGTCTCGGACCAGGACCCGGACAACG
>JAKSBO010000995.1 GCA_022361095.1 Desulfobacterales bacterium
CGCCCTTGTATTCAACTTCAATGTCCCGTTCCTGCCCGGAAGAGAGGGTGCCGGGTGATGTATTGCCTGTCAGTTCAAACCGGGCTGGGTTGGTGCCCGTGATTTCAAGGCTGGTCACAGAGAGGTTTAGGCTTCCTGAATTCTTGAGAATACAATTGCCGGATTTGCTGTTCCCTATATAGGTCTGCCAGGCAGGCGGATTGTATGATCCGGTTAGGTCAGGGGCGTAATGGGTGCTTCCGGCCAGGACATTGGAATAGGTCCAGGTATAAGGCAACTGGTCATAGGTGAAGGCAAGGGCCATGCCTGTGGCGTGTGAGCCCCTGGCATTTGCTTTATACTTAACCCCCATATTTCTTGCGGTGCCCGGGGCAAGGGTTCCGGTGCCGTAATTGGAAGTGATTTGAAATCTGCCGGTATTTCCTGTTGATAATACAATGTTGCTTGTCAATGATAAGGATTTTGATCCGCTGTTGGTCAGTGTGGCCGTGGCAGTACGGGGTTCATTCAAAATGGACTGCCCGAAATTGATACCGTTAAGGGAGATGTCCGGCGCATTGGCCACAACGCCGGTCAGGTTGATATAGTTGGTTCCGATAACGTCCCCGTTATATTTCCACAGGAACCTCATTTGGCCGGTTTTGGTGCCTGCAGACTGTCCGCTGTTGGAAAATCTGACCGTAACATTGACGCCCTGCCCCGGTGCCAGATTATGGGTGCCGGACCCGGCGGTGATGGCATAAGCGCTCTGGGGATTTTTTGTCAGACCTACGATAAGCTGAATGGTCACATTATTGTTGCTAGGGGCAGATGGGCCCCATGTTGCTGAAGTCGAACTGGTCCCCACCGAAGCCGGGTAGATTCGCCCGAAATTCTGAGTGGAGGTTCCCAGTGCGCTGACCATGCCGCCCTCAATGTCCGGCCCTGTAATCTGCATGCCCGGTGAAAGGATCAGGTCGGCAGGCCGGCCTGTTTCCACCGAGGACGGCGCTGCCGGGAGAACAGCCGGCGACTTCGAGTCGGCGGTTGTTAAGCGCACCGGGGAATCTGCTGCAAGGGCTGCCGCGGCACTGCCGGCAGTATCCTGGTAGGACAACGAGAGCCGTTTGCCCCCAAGGCTTGCAATATCTTTTGTTAAATTGATTCCGCCGTGCCGGATGGTGACGGTATGGCGGTATTCTTCCGGGATTTCATCCCATGGGGTCTCCTGGGAATAAATTGTGAATCCGGGACTTGTGGGCAGCTCATCCAAATATTCAGGTACAATCTCCCTGCCGCCGGTGATCTCTTCCATGGATGCATTGGGATAATTATTCCGGATAAAAGTTAACAGGTTACCGGAATAGGCCGTCAGCATATTATTGAGGCCTGCTTCATTCATACCCGCAATATAATCGGCTCCCAGGGTGCCGCCGGCAGCCGAAAGCAGGGATGACCGGTTATAGCCCATGGCAGTGGAAAGATCTATCCCGGCGGTGGTTTCATAGGTCTTGAATGCCGGGTCAAATACACAGGTGTTTCCATCAATCACGGCAGAGACCCATACCCGCTCCATACGGCAGAAAGATCCGTACATATCGGCGGGAATCCCCCCGTTGTACAGCACCTGGAGGATCAGGCCCGCATTGCCGTCCACGGACAGCCAATGCAGCATATCCTGGTTATTGTTTCCCCCGTAAAAGGGGATCAGCATTCTGCCGTATACGTATTGGGCCTGGTATCCGCTCTCCCTGAGCAGGGCGATCATCAAAGAAGCCTGGTCAAAGTCGTTTCCGGCTCCGTCGAAATAGGTCATGGCCGCACCTTTCAGCGAGCCGAAATAGGGGACATAATCCACATGGTTCCGGACATACTCAAAGATCAGTTTGGGATCATGGTGCAGGCCGCGTGCCAATTCAATGATTTCGGGTGACAGCGCTTCTGCAACCCCGGCTGCCAAAGGCAATGCCGTTGTTGCCGAGGCTTTTTCACTCCTTTTTTGGCTGTAATACGCCCTTGCCTGTTCAGGGGTCACCGCCTGCCCCTTAATATCTGCCCACCCTGGTCCGGCAACCTCTGCATGGGCCAAAGGCATGGCCGGAGCAATTAAACTTCCCGAAAAGAAGAGCCATAACCAGGCAAAACAAAGGGTAAACGTTTTTTTTACTTGAAAATGAATAAAAGGGGTATTTTTCCGGGAAATATTCTTCCTGTCAAAGGACGTAAGCATGGTTCCGCCTCCGGGATTTTAGTTTTGAGTGCCGAAAATCTGAGAAAAATCAAATAGATCCTGATCTGACCCGCTGAAACCGGAAATAAAGTTTTGCAGATCCGAACCGTCAATATCGCCGTCATGGTCATGGTCAAACACAGGGCTTTGCACCTGGATTACGGTTTGCGTGCGGTTTCCCGCATCATCATAAGAATACTCAATAATGTAATCCCCGGCTTGTTCCATCTTCATGATCCGGTTCAGATCATCGTATTCACAGGTTATGGTTCCGGCTGAAGCGAAAGAGGCAGATAGAAGAGCTGCCGCCAATGGTATGAAAAAAAGAATTTTGAATTTTCGGCCAATCATTTTTGGGCCCCCCTGGATCAAATGACTAACAATGAACAGGCTTACTTTGACAGCCTGTATGGAATAACGAACTTTCTATGAATCATGCTAACATTACACGATTAGCCATATGACGGGAAATGTTCTTTGTCAAGGTAAATATTAAAAATTAATCAATGGCTAACAGCGGATGTTTTAGGCCGATGATCAGAATATAATTGGCCATCTGCTTATGTTTTAAGCCGCCCGGGTGGATTTAATTCTGATCCCGGGCCTTATGCCATAGATAATCCGAATAAATTTTGA
>JAKSBO010000383.1 GCA_022361095.1 Desulfobacterales bacterium
ATGCTACCGCGGCAACACCTGCAAAAATACCGACCACTGCACCCGCAGTCATCAGTACAAGCCGGTCGTCAAAAAGAAAAAATTTCGCATAAAAAGAATTATAGGTTTGTTTAAGCTTGCTCATGATAGGTCCGGGAACCGGTTATATCTTTTCGGTTAGGTGCAGGGCATCAATCTTTTCGATCAACGCGGATTGTTCCGGGCAGGTTTTTAAAAAATCACTGAACTGCCTGCTGCGCAAACACATGGATATGGATGAGAGCAGGTGAAGGTGAAATTTTAATTCCGGAAACAGGATAAAAAACAGCGTAGAGACAGACTGCTTGTCCAATGCATGATAATCCACAGGATTTTGAAGAAAGCAGACTGCCACCATGGGGTGTTCAAGATATTTAAGAGGGGTTCTTGGGTGGGGAATGGCAATGCCGCCGCCGACCCCTGTGGACAAGGCCTCTTCCCTTTTGACAAGTTGCCGGACAAGGTCGGGTTTGTGATTGTCCGGAACAGCCTGAATCCTTTGAACGCATGCGTTGATTACCGAGGGCACATCGGGTCCGGGGGGAATGTCGTGATACACGCCGCCGTTCTCAATGGCTGCGGGCAAAGAGATTTGTACTTCGGTTCCGGGACCCTGGGCCGGGCGGGGGTCTAAATTAAGGGAAATATGGTTTTTTGCAGCCCAGTCTTTCAAATCCCTGGCGTGAAAGCTGTATGTCCTTCCTTTTTTGGACACAGGCAGCTTTCCCTGGCGGATCCAGCGCTCTATGGTATTACGGGAGACCCCTAAGGAGTTGCATAATTCAGTTATTAGAATTTCCATCTTTTCCTTAACGCCGCTTGTATAGCCCTCATTTTAAACATTGAGGGTTTCATAAGAAAGTCCGGGTAAGCCACCCGGATCTTTCAAACTTTGTTGGGGACCATGCCCGGCAATTTTGATATGCCGGGTCAGCCCGTGGCTGTTTATATAAACCAAACCCGGCATAATAACAACCCCGGTACTCCCGTAAATCTAAAAGGGATAAAAGCTATACTGAATGCCTTTACCCCTTTTTGTATGAAAGCACTGAACGAACCGATTCGTCTCTTTCATTATTTGTTGTGGATCAACCTGAGAGAAAGACCAGGCCGGCCATGGCCGTTGGTTCGTTAAAAACGGTCAAACGCTACACTTACGGATCTACCATCCCCGGGTTTCCATAATCTCCTTGATTCTCTCTTCAGCTTTTTTCTCAACCAGAATCATTTTCTTGGCCTGGGCTTTTTTGATTTTTTCCGTCAGGGTTGACAGGTCCGCCGGCTTTTCAAGCAGGTCCATGGCACCCAGTTTCATGGCCTCAATGCCTTTTTCAACCGTAGCATGTCCGGTCAAGAGAATAACTTGCAGCTCAGGTTTTTTCTTTTTCAGGATTTTTAAGGTTTCGATACCATCCATTTCCGGCATCTGCAGGTCAAGGACGACCACATCAAAGGATTTTTCTTCAACACTTTGCAAACCTTCAATGGCTGAACCCGAAGTGCTCACGTCCATCCCCCGGTTTGTCATTCTCTCTGCCAGGGCTTGTGTAAACTCCTGTTCGTCATCTATGATTAAAACTTTTTCGCTCATTTCCGGGGTCTCCTTTTAATTAGTTTGGTATTAAAGAAGGTGTTATTTGTTCAACTTTTTTAACCGCCAAAGATCAAGTCAGCTCTGGTAAGCTGATCTTCCAATACAATTTTCGCCTGAAAGAGATCCAACGCCTGACAGTTTGCCTGCCGGCCAAAATCAGATTCAAAAGGCTGTTCGCACTGAAAACTTAAACAAACTTGGCTTTTCTCATCTTCCTTAGAGAATATATTGAGAACGGCCCCGGATGCAAGGCTTTCCGTTACATTTTCTAAAATTGACCAGATCAGAAGCAATAAAAAGAAGAAGGAACCATTGATATAAAGTGTATCGGCAGCCCGGGTATGATTTACCTGAACTCCTTTATTGGCAATGATTCTTGCGCCAAGGCCCAGGGCAAGCCCCACCGCTTCATCCAGGTCAACCTGTTGTTCGGCCTTGTCCATACTATGGGAAAAGGTATTAAGTGATTTTACGATGCCGTCAGCCCTGCCGATCTGTTTCTCAATACGCCGGACAATTTCCGAAAACCGCTCGATATCAAGCGGCTTACCCTTTTGGGCCATCATAAGATGATCGGACATCAGGCCGGCATTTTCATTCATGATGGCCAGGCAGTTTTTTATATCATGGGAGATGGAAGCCCCCATTCGCCCAAAATACGCAGGGCCGCATTGATCTATAATTTCTCGGATTGTGGGTTTCAAATTTTTCCTCCATCAAGCATGACCTGGTTGAGCTTTTCAATCAGACTGTCAATTTCCACAGGTTTTAAAAGATAAAAAGCCTCGCCGGTTTGGGAACATCCTTCATAGTAGCACTCTTCAGATCCATGGCCTGTCATAAAAATAAACTTGAGTTCAGGCGATATCGTCTCCATCTGTTCCTTGAGTTCAAACCCGTTCATATCCGGCATTTGGACATCCAGAACCGCAATGTCATAGCTTTGATTGGACAGCATGGAAATCGCGTCATTGGGCGTGGCTGCCCAGTGTGCGTCAATCCCCCTGTACCCAAGACGTTCTGCCAGGGTAGATACCAGTTCTTTTTCATCATCGACCAGAAGTATCTGCATAGTTCACTCTTCTTCCTGTGTTGTTGTGGGCAGATATATAATAAATGTTGTGCCCTCATTGACTTTACTTTTCACTTTAATTCGCCCGCCCAGTTCTTGGATAAGACCATAGGTGATGGAAAGCCCCAGACCGGTACCGCCCTGATTGATTTTTGTAGAAAAAAACGGTTCAAAAATATGTTTAAGATTTTCGGGAGAAATGCCACATCCACTGTCTCTTATATCAAGGCGGATAAATGGTCCTTCCGTTTTTTCTGCACTTATGGAGAGCCTGCCGTCTTTGGGCATGGCAGCAAATGCGTTGTTTACTATGTTTAAAAGGACCTGCTGCAGTTTGCCCCGGTTGCCGACTACCTGGGGAAGGGTCTCAGGCACATCTATATCAATAAAAATTTTTTTTAACTGCGCCTCTTTTACCAGAAATACCAGCACTTCATCAAGAACGGATTTGAGGGTTAAAGGCACGGATGCTGTCTGGGTCTGGCGGCCGAAGCTGAGCAGTTGGCGTGTAATCCTGCTGCACCGTTTCACCGAGGCAAGAATAACATCCACAATTTCAAGAAGTCTTGGGTCTTTTTTCAGTTCCTGCTTAAAATGGGCCATATCCTTGATGAGCCCGGCCTTTTCATTGATAATAGCCAGGGGATTATTGATCTCATGGGCCACGCCTGCGGCAAGCCGGCCAATGGACGCCATCTTGTTTTCATATTCAGCCATATGAAAATATTTGGAACGTTTCAGGTCTAAATATTTTAAACGCCTGACAAAATAACCGGTCACGGCCCCAATCCACAAAAGGACGACGGATATGCTTATCCCCAAGTACTTGATCACTGTTGACTGGCTTGCATGCCACAGGGACATGATCACCTGTTTGGATTTAAGCACCACAAGGATAAACGGTGTATTGGGGATGTGTCTGAATGCGGCGATCAACGCCTCTCCATCCTCCAATGTGATGGACATCGTGCGGGTTTGATCTGTGGCCGGGGGTAAGGCAATGTTTGCGTTTTCAAGCACATCACCGAAATGGTGGGAAGGTGTTTGAAGCACACCCTGGGCATTGATCAAAAAGGTATCCCCGTTTCCCGATGTTTTAAGTTCGGATATAATTTGGGGTAACTGGTGCTCAATGGTTGCC
>JAKSBO010000941.1 GCA_022361095.1 Desulfobacterales bacterium
GTATTTTTTCATACCACTGGATAACAGGCTCCCGGACACTTTCCGGTATAGGCATTCTGTTTCTGGTCCTTAAATTCGGCCCCATGTGCGCCATGATTTTATTTTTATAAAACGATTTTCATAGTGTATCTAATCTCGTTTTCAGAACAATCCACTGATCCTATCGGACCATGGTCAAGCATAACAAATCCGATTCCAGGAGGAACCACCAACGAAACCGTTCAGGTTATCGGAGAAACCAGGAACATTGAACCGGGCCAATATATCTGGCTGGCAGTAGACAAGCCCGACCTTGAATTATGCTGACCGAAATCTCCCACCATACTCCCGAATACCAGTTTTTCGACAATAATCTACGAGTATGGACCAGATGAACCGTACACGATTTCGATCTATGCCGTGAACAAAACCATACATGATCATTGGCAGGGTTGGCTTGATAGAAAGCAGCTTGGTGGTCTGCCTATGCCTGCGGATAAACGGCGGTTGGATTCTATGCGGGTGTTGAAGGGCTTAAGGGGATGATATGCCTTGTGGGTGATTTTGGGTAGCTGCCCATTTTTCTATATCAGGTAACTGCCTTTAAAATCACGTCGGGTGTAATTGGGGTCGGGATCACTATGTTGGCTTGGGGAGAGAAGGGGGTGACTGCATTACAAAATCTTCTATTAAGAATACTTAACACAATTGCGCCCACCCTCTTTTGCATCGTAGAGTGCCTTGTCGCAGGCCTTTAGGGTATCGTCAAGACTCAACTCCGCACTCAGTGAACTCACACCGAAACTTGCTGTTATTTTTAGCGGCCCGACGGAGGTTTGAAAGGGAGATGATTCTATAGCATTGCGAAAGCGTTCTGCCGCGGCTACGGCTTCTTTTGAATTTTTGTGTGATACTAAAATAGCGAACTCCTCCCCTCCCATTCTGGCAACGATATCTTGTTCTCTGGCGACTTGCTTTAAACGAAGGGCTAATTCACAAAGGACTTCATCTCCAACGTGATGACCATGAGTATCGTTGACTGACTTGAAAAAATCCACATCCAAAGAGACAATTGCGGCCTGGGCATTTTCTCGTTTAATTTCTAACATTTTTAGGTTCGCAGCATCTCTGAAAGAACGTCGATTATCCAAACCTGTCAATTGGTCATGGTTTGCGAGATAATTAGCTTCCTCCAACTGTTTACGTTCGGTAATATTTTCGTGAATAGATATGTAATGTTCAATTTCTCCATTTATCCCCCTAACAGGCGAGATAATCACCGAAGACCAAAACTCTTCTCCCGTTTTACATCGATCCCTAATTTCTCCCCTCCATTCCTGGCCTGCGGTGATCGTCTGCCATAGATCTTTATACAATTCTGGTGGGGTGTCGTCAGACTTTATCAAGCTTGGTTTTTGTCCAATCGCCTCTTCTGCAGAATAGCCGGTTAATTCCGTAAATTTTGGATTTACATATTCAATTACGCCATTTACATCCGTAATAAATGTCAAAACTGCACTTTGGTCAACGGCTTGCAGCAATAATTGAGCCTTTTGCTGTGTTAATTGCTCTTGCGTAATATCAATATGAAAAAGACAAGCCCCACGCCCCTTGTGCCAGTGGATGGGACGGGCCATGAGTATGAACCAACGCTGCGCTTCATTACCGTGGAAAGAGTATAGGAAATTGTATTCCTCGAGGTCACCTGCTACGACATTTTCAATGTTATCCTTTATTGGGGTTAATTCTGAATCAATTTTTGATGTATCCCAATGCATAAAGTAGTTTTCATTGATCCAACTTTTATCTTGTTTCGAAGTTCCGTGAACTGAGTTGTCTGCATAAAAATCCAACCAAGCCTGATTCACGTGTTGAATCCTGCAAAGAGAGTCAATAACCACTAAATGAGCCGGTTGCGCATCTATAATGCTGTCCACGAGTATTTTTTGTTTTTTTATCTCTTCGGAAAATTCATGCCGTCGGGTGTCAAGTTCAACCATTTGCCCTAAAATTAACGTTCCAAAAAAGTTACCGCCCAATAGCATCCACCATGCGCTTTTTAGAATCGCTAAACCAATCTCCACATTTTGCCCAATGAAAAATGCTGGTAAAACACAGGCAGTACCAAAAAAAGAGAGCACGGTAAAAAACCTCCAATCCGGGCGGCGCTCCAAGCTCAGAAGGACCCTGTTCGCGATGTAACCGGCAAGACCGTAGAAAAGGAATGAAGCCGCACCACCAATGGCGCTACCTCCACCGACTCCCAATCTTGCTACAGCCCCTATGATCGCAGCAATGATTGTGCTAAGCGGCCCTCCGTAAACGGCCACAAGCATTGCTGCCCCACCCCTCGTATCGAAAGTCGCGCCCTGGGGAATGATAATTGGATTGAACATCACGACCGAAGCCGCTACGCCGAAGATGACGCCAACGAGAATTTTTGATTTTGTAGAATTATCTTTTGAAAATCTACTAAACTTTGATAGTGAGAATACAACAGCCAAAAGAGCAAGCAAGCTTATATTGCTTAATAATTCATTTAACATACCGGTTTCATAATAGTGACAAAGATTTGCAGTTGCAATTTACACATAAACTCGGCTTCCGTTAATTGTTTTTTATCCATGGCGTTCTAATAGTATAGTCGAAACAAAACTTAATTAAAGAGTATCAAGACCCTGTCCAAAATGACAACAGGAAAAATAATTATTTGATATTCTAAAAAATATCATGAGAGAATAATAATTGATCAACCGCCACAGTTGATCATCAACAGAGCCCTTCGGAAACGGAGGTTAACATGACAACCCAATCACCAAAAACCGGTAAGGCCACACCTGAACCGGTTTTTTGTTTTCGCACCAACTCAAACTTTCCCGGACAGGTTCAGGCCTATGCCGCTCAACCTCATGTCCAGGGCCTCAAAATTCCTTTCACTATTCTTGACCGTGCGGCATTTGTCCAGCATGCAGTTTATTCAGTTGCATGGATGGAAGGTTTCAAACTGGAGAAACAGTCATGAAAATCCAACACTGAGACCGTATGGTAATCATGTTCTCGGATGTGGACTTTTTCATATAGACGTTGGGCGCAAACCAGGTCATTTCAAGGACATTTCCGATACCGGCATCTTCTAACCGCTTAGCGGAAAAAACAGATACGGACACCGGGATCTTCATGGCATCCTCTTCGACTTTCTGCGCCGTAACAATTAAATCTTCAAGTTGTTCCCGGCCAGGCTCCTCGGATCCGAATACCTTTGGCGTGATCATTAATAAACCGGCCAGGATTGCAGCCGGATATTTTATTAAACGTAACATGGCTCCCCTTTCTGTTGATTGTTTAGGAATGACTTATAAAGAGGTTATACATAAACAAAATAAATAGAGACGAACCACATGGGGTTTAATACGTACCCGTAAAAGTTTTTTTCATGTCCGGACCCAGGACAGGGTATATCCATAATGAAAACAAAAACCTTTAAGGGTACGTTTTAAACCTTTACGGGTTCGCCTGACTTTATCTCCTTGGTGTATAACCACGGAAAAAAGCGTAAAACCGAAAACTTGATGGCGTTCTAAGGTGAATATTTTTACCTAACCGTGGGTTGGACTTTTTACGGATTCATCAAACTTATAAATAAACAGGTGTGCCGTGTTATGTTCCATGATTTACACCCTGGATGAACGGGCCAAACTTGCCGGTGCGTTTTTAACCATTATGGCCTCACTTGCCTGTACCCAATGGGAGTGCCAGCTCACTCTTCTGGCGGCATCACTGCTGCTGTGCCTTGCCTGCCGGGCTGTGGCGGGGATTCTGGTCTTTACAGGTGTTGTTGCCCTGCTTGGCGCCGGTATTTTTTCATACCACTGGATAACAGGCTCCCGGACACTTTCCGGTATAGGCATTCTGTTTCTGGTCCTTAAATTCGGCCCCATGTGCGCCATGATTTTATTTTTATATAAAACCGTGGATACAACCCTTCTGTTAAGGACCATGGCTAAAATGAGGACCCCGGCCATGATCCTCTTGCCCCTTGGGGTTACATTGCGGTTCATGCCTTCATTTATCCGGGAATTTTCACACATCCGGGACGCATTGGCCTTCAGGGGAATTATCCTGTCGCCCGGCACGTTTTTAACCCAGCCTTTCCGGGTGATGGAATCGGTTTTGATTCCTTTGCTTATGCGCTCTGTCTTTATCGGGGAAGAGTTGTCACGTGCGGCCATGACCAGGGGAATTGATGCGCCGGGCAGACAGGTCAGCATTCACGAGATCCGCTTCAAATTTAAAGATATGGCCTGGACAGGCAGTTGGGCCGCAGGCACCTGTGTTCTCTTTTATTTGGACCGGCAGATGGGGGGAATATGATCCGGATAGAGGATTTAAGCTTTACCTACAAACCGGACAAAACCGGCTGGATACTTAAGGATGCCTGCCTGGATGCGGCACCGGGAGAGTGCATCCTGGTTTGCGGTGCCAGCGGGTGCGGGAAAACCACCCTGACCCGGGCGGTTAACGGATTGATCCCACATTTTGAAAAAGGGTGGCGGGCCGGCCGGGTCCTGGTGAACCGGGCAGGGTCTTACACGGATATAAAACATTTCAAGCCCTATGAACTGGCCCGGATCATGGGATCCGTATTCCAGGACCCAAGATCCCAGTTTTTCACCACCCGGGTAAAGGATGAAGTTGCCTGGGGATGTGAAAACCTAAAACTTGAAAAGAAAAAGATAATGGACCGCCTGGATCAGGCCCTTTTCGTGTTCGACCTTGAACATCTCCGGGACCGCCAGGTATTTGAACTGTCCAACGGTGAAAAACAGCGGGCCGTGTTTGCCTCGATATGGGCCATGGCACCCTGCATCTATGTGCTGGATGAGCCCTCTTCCAACCTGGACCCGGGTTCGATTCAAAATTTAGGTGCCATTATCGGCCTGCTCAAAAGCAAAGGCCATACCATTGTGATTGCCGAACACCGCTTGTATTACCTTGCCCGTGTCATTGACCGCATGGTGGTCATGGACCGGGGAAGAATTAAAACCTGTTACCAGGGCAAAGCACTTCACACCCTTTCGTCTTCGACACTTGCGTCCCGGGGACTTCGCAGAATGGATCTTGCCCACCTTGAATTTAAGGGTTTTTCCCGGACTGCGGGGTCCGGGCAGGACCTGGTGGTCAACAACCTGGAATTTAGACACAAAAAGGGTGCTTCCCCGGTGATCAAAGATGTCAGCTTAACCATTGCAAGGGGAGAGATATCAGGATTATGCGGACCTAACGGATCAGGAAAAACCACCCTGTGCCGGCTGATTTCAGGCCTGATCAGAGAGACAAAAGGCGAGATCCGTCTTGGCAATACCCCCCTGCCTGCCAAAGCGCGTCTTAAAATCTGCCACCTGGTACTCCAGCAGGCAGATCATCAATTGTTCAGGGCCAGTGTCCTGCAGGAAATTTACGCCATGCCCCGGCAAGGGGGCAAAGATCCCGCTTTTATGGAAGAGATTCTTCAAAGCCTTGGCCTGCAGGATCTGGCCGACTGTCATCCCCAGGCCTTGTCCGGGGGGCAGAAGCAGCGCCTGGCCATTGCCTGCGCCCTGGTCAGGGATCCGGACTTTTTGATCCTTGATGAGCCCACATCCGGCATGGATGCCGGGAACATGAACCGTCTTGCCGGTCTGCTGCAAGGATTTGCCGCCCGGGGCCGCGGGGTGGTCGTGGTCACCCACGACGCCCAATTCCTGGCACAGACCTGTTCCAAGGCGGTACTCCTGGACCGGGGCCGGGTGAGGATGGACTCAAATCTTTCACAAACAAACAAAGCGTTTACCCAATATTTAATCCGGGGAATTTTACCCCCGCATCACAGTTAAAAAGGAGGACCATGGAAACCATAACCGACACCGGCCTTGACCACCGCAGGATCGAACAGCTTATTTTCGGCACGATTAAATCAAAGCTTTTGCTTTGTGCCGTCAAACTCAACGTATTTGACCTGCTTGATACCCCGGCCAACAGCGAAAACGTGGCGGCAACGCTTAAAACCCATCCGGACAATACGCGGCTGATGCTCAATGGGCTTACGGCGTGCAACCTTGTCCGTTACAAAGACGGGAAATATGAAAATACCGGGGAAGCACGCGCGTTTCTTTCCTCAAAAAGCACGGCCTGTATCACCGGATGGCTGGCGCAGGCCGCCCGGATGTTTGAACCCATTCTGGATAACTTAGAAACCCTGGTTAAAAACGGTCCCATGCCCCCCGGCACAGACACCCATATGAACTCTGAAGCCATGTGCGAATTTTATACCCATGCCCATGCCCAGACCGAACTTGCCGGGGTGGCCGCAAAAACCGCCGGCATTATCAGGCACCTGCCTGAATTTTCAAACATGAAGAGAATGCTGGATCTCGGGGGCGGGCCGGGAATCAATTCCGTTGCCATTGTCCAGGCCCATGACACCCTTGAAAGCGTGGTCTTTGACAGGGCATCCGTTGTGGCCATTGCCCGGGGGTATATTGAACGGTTCGGCTGTACCGGCCGGATCACCACGCTTTCAGGCGACTACACCAGGGATGATCCGGGAAAAGGGTTTGACCTTGTGTTGGCTTCAGATACCCTCTATTACCAGGGCGGCGAACTGGAAAGAATCACGGACCGGGTTTATAATGCCCTAAATCCAGGCGGAGTCTTGGTGGGGATTCACGGGGTAGTGACAAAAGACCGGACCGGTCCGGGTAACATGGTCCTGGGCATGCTCCCGGACGCCCTTATGGCCCAGGGGGAACTGCCGTGCGAAGGCTTCCTGGCACCGGCCCTGCTCCGGGCCGGATTCAAACAGGTGCAGACCCGAAAGGTGTTCATGGTATCCAATGAAATGGAAGTGGACATTGCCAGAAAGTAACCGCCATGGGCAAGGGTTGGTTTCCAATATTGTTGAGCCATCTCACCTATAGGAATCTCCCAGAAAGCCAAAGGAACGGAACATGATGAAACCTATCATAGAATCTTTATCCGGCCATACCAATGAATATATCCGCTGCCTAGCCGGCGCCCATCCGTTAAGAGCGCCTTTGATCTGCGCCATGCTGGACTCTCTTTCCCTCGGGGGAAAAGGGCTTGATGTCGGCTGCGGCATCGGGCTTCCTGCTCTGGAGATGGCCCGAAAAGGCCTTGATGTGGCCGGCCTTGACAGTGACGCGCAATTTATAGAGATTGCCGAAGGTATTGCCGGGGAACTTAACCTTAAAAATTCCCCGGTGTTTGTCCAGGGACATGCAGAGCGGCTTGAATTCGAAAACAATTTTTTTGACTGGGTCTGGAGCATGGATTGCGTCAATTACGACAAAGACCTGAATGATCCCCCGTTGTCGGAAATGAAACGGGTGGCAAAGCCCGGCGGACGGCTCATCCTTTCGGCCTGGTCTTCCCAGATGCTGCTGCCCGGATATCCGGAACTTGAAGCCCGGCTGAACATTTCGCCCGAGGGGCTGGCCCCCTTTGAGGCGGGCATGGCCCCGTTGCGCCACTTCATGGCCACGGCAGGCGTACTCAAACGAATGGGCCTTAAAAACATCAGATGCAAAACCTTTTTAAGGGATATTGCCCTGCCCTTGTCCCGGGAGGAAATACGGGCCATGAAAGATCTGTTTTACATGCGATGGTCACATTCTCCGTCCGGGCTGAACCCGGATGAAAAATCCCTGTATACGTCCCTGACCGATCCTGAATCCGGCCGGTTTATTCTTTCCGATTCCGGATTTTATGGGTTTTTCACCTATACGATGTTTACCGGTGAGGTGCCGTAATCAAAAAAATCACCCTTTCCGGGCTGCCGCCTGTTTAAGGAGGGCGACGGGCGGATAGTTGAATTTCCGGGTAAAAGCCCGTGTAAAATGGGCACGGTTGGCATACCCGACCTGGTATGCCACCTCTGATACCGTGGTGCCGCCTTTTTCCAGCAGGTTGTGCCCCGCTTCCATTCTCCGGGAAAGGATATAGGAAGAGATGGTGGTGTGGAACAGCCGCTTAAATCCCTTTTTCAGTTTGGTCTGGTTCAGCCCGGTCTGCCGGGCAAGCCGGGCCAGGCCCGGCGGGTCGTGATACTGGTGGTCCAGGATCTGCCGGACCCGGCAAAGCTGCTCTCGTTCACGGCCGGCGGGGAAGCGGCCAAGCCCCCCAGGGCGGTCCGGCGACAACGAATGAGGTTCAAAACTGCCCAGGGCCAGGGCAATGATTTCCAAAGATTTGGCGGTCAGATAAATGTTTTTTGATGTTCCGGTAAACCTGCAATCCATTAATTGCCGGGCTGCCGTGCCCATGGAAGGGCTCAAGCTGTGTTTGACATATGGAAACTGTTCAGACGCTTGGGCCTTTGCAAAGGATAAATTGCCAATGATGCGTTTGCCCATCTCCGGATAAGGCAGCCTGTCCGGTTCAATAAGCAGGCTGATAAGCAGGATGGGTTCATGGGGCATGCACTCAATGATTCCATTATCCATATCAGCCCCGGACAGGCACATCTCAAACTGTCCCGGCAGGATCCGGTATGTGGAAACCGGCCCCGGCCGGTCCTGGATCCAGTTGAGCCGGCCGGACATGCAAAGGCAAATTCCCAGGGAATAGTGTTCAGGAATTACCCGGGCAGACAGTTGTTCTTTTAACGTATAATGTTCCAGGTAAAGCTTTAACCCGGCCTCCAGGGATATCTCCCTGCGGTATCCTTCACCAATGGCCCCAGGCAGGGTCAACACGGTTTCAGCCCCATCCCGGTCAGGATGCTTCCCATAGCATTGAAATTGTTCAAACAACCTAAGTTTATTCATAAATCCAATCAAATTTCGTTAAACCTCAACAGTTTAATTGCATAACGCGCATTTCTTTGTCAAGCCGTTATTTTTAATTGGGTGTAAGGGCCATGGAAATATTAAAATTCACCAAAAGAGCGCCGGATTTTTATTCGTTTTCATGGCCCTAAGGCCTGTAATCCCAGAATGGTTTCCATGGGGTTAAAATCACGATCATCATGAAGTAACGGCACATCGTTTTCGATACAATACGTTCAGATGATAACATTTATGGGTTTTCTGACGGTAATTCCCTGTCTGCGCATTGTTCCGTAATTTGCTGCTGGGGCGGCTGCCGGAGAGCAGCGATTGAGCGAAACACAATCCAAAAACAGCCAATACATCTCTTGCCGCATCAAATTCTTTGTCAGAGTCGCAACGCTTCGAATTTATTGCGACATGACGGCGGTGAAAAAAACATTGCTATTTCACCTCCAATCATGCTAACCAATTTTAGTTATGTTTCTATTATTTTATTAATCACATCTAACTCATAAGGAGCATCCATGGAAAATCGCTATGGCACAACATCGGATATGATTATCCAGGAAGTGGAAAACAATGGCGTTACCCAGTTGATCGCAATCGACAGCAAAGGACTGTATCTAACGACCCGGGACCGGGTGGACCGGATGGTGGCCGATGTCAACCGTTACGGGGTTCCCAGGCAGGTCGTAAACCAATCCCTGGAGGACTTGGGCCTAGACCCGTTGCAATTATTCAATGCCAACAAGCACCTGATAAAAACCGACACCGGCCAGGCCAAGGGTAAGGCATTGAATCCCATCAAGGCATCAAAGAGAAGGGGATAGGTTTCCGGGTTTTAAAAAGAGGATTATCATACCGTGATTATAAATTATTTTGCGGCAGCCATACTGGTCATGCCGTTGATCTCTATGGCTCTCCCGACCATTGATTATTGGCGGGCCTATAAAAACGAAACAAAAGCCGGTCCCCAGGGTGAAAAAGCCGACTATAATTATTTCTTTTATCTGCTGGTAATCGGGGTGGTTGGCATGTGGGGAACATGGATTTTCGGCATTATACGTCTGTTTACACCCCACGGTGCAAGCTTTATAAAGCACGGGAGTGTGGGGTCAGCACCGTTCTGGCTGTTCCAGATGGTCGGGTTGGTTATCTTTTTAGCCGGTGCCGTGACCTACAATCTGACCATTGTTGCTGCCGGTAAGTATCTGCGCCCAGCCCCGGCCGGGACCCTTGATAAGCATATACTCATCGATAAGGGGCCCTTTTCCCTGATTCGCCACCCGCTTTACATCGCTTATTTTTTAATCAATATCGGATTAAGCCTGACTTTTTTATACGTCATACCTTTGTTTTCTGCCGTGTTGATTGTCCTGGGCATTTATCCAACGGCCAGGGCCGAAGAAGCGGTGCTTGTAAAACAGCTTGGTAATAAATATATCCGTTATAAGCAGCGCGTTGGCATGTTTTTCCCCTGGTTTAGGTAGGGCCCGGCCAAAACCCTTTTGTGTCATTGGGATTTTAATGGCGCCGTGGTTGATGAAGCGTTTTTTCCAAGGCGCAGCAGGGGAATTCGCCCGAACGATAGAAGGCATGTCGGCTATCCAAAAACAAGGTGACTTTTTTGCCACCCTGTGCTCATGACCCCTTCTATCAATATTTGTACTCATGAAATCCTCGAAGGCATATTACACCGGCATCTTTACCAGCAGTATCAGGGAGTCATATATGGCGGACAGCCCCAGGACCATCGGTGCTGGTATTGTCTTCGGATGTTAAAGAGGTCACAAAAAACGCCTAGGGCAACAACAGCCACCATCGGTGACGATTAGGATGAATGAATGACGGCAGAAGCGTCTATGGCCCCGGCACGCTGCTGCACAGCGTTTAACTGTTCGGTGTTACCCGTATCCCGGAGAAGTTTTACAAGATCGGCCAGCATGTTGATCCAGATCTTGCGAAGCCTTTGGGCATACGTGACAACCGAGGGGATGTCGCTGCCCAATCCGCCCAAATGCCCCTTGTACAATTCCATGGCCCGGCTTAACAGGGCCAACCGTGTGCTGGAAAGTGATTCGGAATTTGCCTTTTTTACCAGGGCTTCAAATTGCCAGGTATCCACCCAGCACAGGTTTGGGACCAGGCTTAAGCGGTTATTTTTCAATACAACAGCCCGGTCATTGCCTATAAGCTTGCGCAGGCGGTGCAGGGTGGTGTTCATATTCTGGACAGCCCGGTCCCCGTCCGCATCCGCCCATAGCTGGTCTGCAACACTCTGGCGGGATATGCCCTGGTTCCCGGCACTGATCAGGAGATACATTAAATCCAGGGGCTTTTTGGGCAGTTTTTTCCCAAAATCGATACATTGCTCCCGGCATACAACCTCCAGGCGTCCCAGACAATATAGTTTCACAGCCCAGGGCCACTGCTCGCAAGCCTGATCCATTAAAGGCGGCTCCAACTGTGTGCGGTTAATCAGCGCCTTGACTATATCGGGATGAATCCCGGCTTTAAGTGCCTCGGCACATAGCAGTGCAAGGCGGGAACGGATAATGCCCACCGGCATACCCAGACCGTTTTGCAGGGCATCTCCAAAGGCCTTTTCCAGACGGGCCAGCATGGTTTCGGTGTCCTGTGCCGCCCGGGCACAGTCGGCCCGGATTAAATCATACTGGAAACGTATCATGCCGCTGGCCTGGTAAATCTGCGTCTGCTCAATCCGGCTTAATTCCGCCAAAGCAAGGCTGAGATGTCCCTGTTCCAGGTGGAGATGGGCCAGGGCACCTGTGGTTAATGCGTTTGGAACAGGAATTTTGCAGGATTCGGTCAGATCCCGGCTGCTGTTCAGACAATGCTCAGCCCTGTCCCACGCTCCGGCCAACAGGGCCAAAAAACCCTCCATGAACTGATTCTGGGCAATATCCCAGCTTGCACTGGGCGGGGTAATGCTGACGGCACGCGCCAGGTATTCCCCGGCTTTTTTAAGATCACCGGTATACAGTCCGGCGTAAGCGGCATAGGCCAGAAAGATGTAGTCGAAAAAACGGACCCCGCTGGCTTCGGCTAATTCCAGGGCGGTGCAGATAATCTCATCGGCTTTTGACAGATTTCCTTCGTCCAGGGTGGTATAAACCATGCACCACAGCAGGCTGAGCCGGTTCAGGGGTAAAAGCGCCTCATTTGCAAAATTTTTTTCCAGTTGATCTCTCATTTTCCTGGCTTTGATACGTTGCCCCAGCCATTGATAGGACAACAGCAAGTTTGATCTCATGGATGCGGAGACATACTGGTCTATTTGTTGATTCAGCAAGGATTCGCAACATGCCTGCCACTTGCCGCAATCCGGGTGCGAAGGATGATACATGCAGATGGCTGCCAGCATGGCACTGCTGAAACGGGCCTGGATCCCGGGATCCAGGCCCGGGGGCAGCAAGGCGGCAAGGCGTTCGCCCTCATGGAGCCAGCGGTGCGGTTCCTCCAGGGTTCCCCTGATGCGTAATATGGACTCCATCAGCGCCGACCAACTGGCGACTTGCCCCATTAGATCCTGATCCTGTTTGAACTGCTCAAAGGCCTTTATAAGTCCGGTTGTGCCGCCAACAGGATTGTCCGGCATTATAGCGATGCCGTTCCAGAAAACCAGCCAGGGGTGATGATCGGCAAGGGCTTTTGGCAACGCGTGGATCCAAGCTCCCAGGGTATGATTCCGTCCCTGGACAACCAAAGAAAGGGCCTGGCTGAGAATCAAGCCGACCATGGCGGTATGATCCCGGGCCCGGCAGTAGAGGTCCATTGCCTCTTCAACCTGCCCGGCTTCAGCCATGAGCCCGGCAGCCCGGCATTGCAGGGATTCAAGGTGCCCGGCTTCAAACGTGCCGGCTGCCTGCTGGGTTAAAAAATCACGAAACAAGGGATGGTACTGATAAATAGTGGTGGTATTGACCTCTCTTTTTTCCAGGAAAAAGTTTTTGCGGCTCAGGGTACCCAGAATATCTTCGGCAGGCATATCCGTCAGCCGGGTGGCCGAATCAATGGTCATATGCGGCATCAAAGCTGTTTTCAAAAGGAACTGCCGCGTTTCCCTGCTTGTTTTGTTCAGAATCTCCCAGGCAAAATAATCGAAAATCATCTCCGGGGTGGTCTCTGTCATTGCCTTGGCCTGATCCGGTTCATACTGTCCGCGGAGCAGCCACAGCATAAGGCCTGCAACCCATCCCCGGGTGGCCCGGTGCAACCCGACAATGCGGTTTTCCTCTAGGACCATTTTTTCCTGATCAAGCAGGGCCCGGTATTCGTCCAGGGTAAAGGCAAGCTGGGTGTTGTCAATGACAATCATTTTACGGTTGGCCAGAAGCCTGACCATGGCAGGGGGCGGCGCAAACCTGCTGAGCATTGCCAGCCGGATACCCGGCGGGGCCTGCTCAACGGCTTGGGCCAGGATTGAAAGCACCGGCGAATCATCCGGCAGCTCCTGGAAATTGTCAAAAACGATCCACACAGGGGGTGTTAAGCGTTGGAACAATGTTTCAAAATAACGGATGGCAAAGGCGTCTATGCCCATGAGATATTCAGGTGTCAGAAGGGGGAGCGGGGTGCCCGGGTCGTCTATAACCGGTATCACGGCCTTGCCCAGATAATAAAAAAAAGTGGCAAGATCCTTGTCTGCGGCATCCACCTGATACCAGACCCCGGGATGGGGGCCATCGAACAGAAAACTGCTCATCAGAGAAGTTTTACCGGATCCCGCCGGCCCGGATATCCAGACGGAAGGCTTCGCACCGGAGGGGTCCATCCGGTCATACAGGTGCGGACGCCGAATGAGCTGACGGCTTTGGGGCAGTGTAATCTTGTTTAGCATTAGCTGTGTATTAGTCAATGTATGTCCCTTTTTAAAGGATTTTTACGGGCAAGGTAAAACCCATTATTTTTTCTTGTGTACCATTTTTTTTAAAATTTGTAAGCGATTTGTAAGTTTAATCCGGGTATGCAAAATAACGCCCCGGTGCTTTAATTTGTTTCTGGCTTGGGCTTCTTAATAAGGGTCTGGCCCTGAATTTTTTTAAGGGATCTTCAGACACGGAAAGGCCAAGGTGTATGTCCGGCTCCCGGCCTGTTACATAATCCTTTTGGACAAAACAAA
>JAKSBO010000418.1 GCA_022361095.1 Desulfobacterales bacterium
AATAAACACGTAGTTGTGCAAACTGCTCCAGCTACCCGTGTTGCTTTAGGTGAAGAGTTTGGTTTGGAGCCAGGTGCAAACGTAAAAGGTAGAATGGTTGCTGCTTTACGTCAGTTAGGATTTGATGCTGTATTTGATACAGACTTTACTGCTGACTTAACAATTATGGAAGAAGGAACTGAGTTAATCGATCGTTTAACAAACGGTGGAGTATTGCCAATGATTACATCTTGTAGTCCTGGTTGGATTAAGTTTATTGAGCATAACTTCCCAACTATGCTTCCTAACTTATCTACCTGCAAATCACCACAACAAATGTTTGGTGCTTTAGCAAAGACATATTATCCTGAAAAACAGGGTCTTGATCCAAAAGATATTTACTCTGTATCTATCATGCCATGTACAGCTAAGAAGTTTGAGATCACTCGTCCTGATATGGATAGTAGTGGATACCAAGACGTTGATGCTGTATTAACAACAAGAGAATTAGCTAAACTTATTAAATCTGCAGGTATTGATTTAGCAACATTACCTGATGAAGAATATGATGCTCCATTAGGAATCTCTACTGGTGCTGGACTTATCTTTGGTGCAACTGGTGGTGTTATGGAAGCTGCATTACGTACAGCTTACGAAATCATTACTGGTGAAACCTTAGCTAAGCTAGACTTCGAAATGGTTCGTGGTTTAGAAGGCGTTAAGAGAGCTTCTATTCAAGTTGGAGACTTAACAGTTAACGTAGCTGTTGCTCACAGTCTTGTAAAAGCTAGAGAATTAATGGAAAAAATCAAGAGCGGAGAAATTGATGACCTACACTTTATTGAAGTTATGGCTTGCCCAGGCGGATGTATTGGTGGTGGCGGACAGCCTCGCTCTAAAGATCCAGATGTAAGAACTAAGAGAATCTCTGGTATTTACACTGGTGATAAAGAAATGAAACTCCGTAAATCTCATGAGAACCCAGCAGTTCAAGAGCTTTATGAAAAGTGGTTAGGCAAGCCTAACGGACATAAGTCTCACGAGCTACTGCACACTCATTATACTGCGAGAGAGAGATAGTTTGTAATTAAAAAAACCTGAGTCTTTATTGACTCAGGTTTTTTTGATTGGGTTAGAGGTTTTTTCCACGGT
>JAKSBO010000022.1 GCA_022361095.1 Desulfobacterales bacterium
CATGCACTACATTTTTCTGAACCTTACCAAAAATCCAGATCAACATATCGAAAAAATGAATCCCGATATTGGTAGCAATCCCTCCAGACTTAGCCTCTTCTCCCTTCCAGGAATTAAAATACCATTTTCCCCGGCTGGTGATATAGGTTAAGTCAATCTCATGAATTTTATCCCCATGGCCATGCCCCAACTTTTCCTTCAGCTCAATCAAAGCGGGATGAAGCCGCAACTGGAGGATGTTATACACATTGGATCCCGTGTCCTTTTCCATCTCCCCAAGCCCATCAATATTCCATGGATTCAATACCAAGGGCTTTTCGCAGATCGCATCAGCACTATTTCGCAACGCAAACCGAATATGGGCATCATGAAGATAATTAGGGGAACAGATGCTTACATAATCAATGCCTGCCCCCTTACGCTTGAGCTTGTCCACATGCCTGTCAAACCGCTCAAACTCAGTAAAAAAATGGGCCTCTGGGAAATAGGAATCAATCACTCCCACACTGTCGTTGGGGTCCAAAACACTTGTTAACTGATTTCCTGTATCCTTAATCGCCCTCATATGCCTCGGCGCCACATAACCGGCTCCGCCTATCAATGCAAATCGTTTCATTCTCTCTTTCCTTTCTTTATCACCTAAAAATTGCAAGTGTCCTTTGGTCGGATATGTAAGGCGCCGGATATGCCGCTGTAGTGGCCTACCGCAAATATCCGGGAACGAAGCAGATCCGACCAAAGGGCGCTCCCGAAGGGTTCGATGGTTTTGAATTTTGGTCTGCCCAAATTTAGGTGAGCTTTGGATGGGTATTATTTTGCAATAACAATTGAATATAACAGCGCATTCTACAAAATTTAAAACGGAGAATGCGGCTTTTAGGTATCATTCGCCCTATTCAAGTCTAGTGGCTCCTGGCGCCCTTAACCACAATATTCACAAAGGCCTTATAAAAATAAACCACCTGGGCTCTGACGGGATGATTTAAAAATGACCGAATATACCGCCGTTCAGACTCGCAAATCTCCTCAAAGGTCACAGGCAGATCGGCATAAAAGGGCGGCACCAGGCCCGGTTTGACTTTTTTTCTCAATTCCTGAAGCTCCGCATCATACAACCCCAGATAGTGAAAACTCAGGGGCCGGACCCCCACAATACTCAAATCCCCACGAATCCAGTTATAAAGCATAGGCAACTCATCCAGCCACAGCTTTCGCATGATTTTCCCCCAGGTGGTCATCCTGAAATCATTCTCGATCTTCCCCCCTTTTTGCAGCCCCTGCTTGTCATACACATATTGCTGCAGATACTCGGAATAGGGATGCATGGTCCTGAATTTATACACATTTAGCACCTCCCCCGCGTATCCGGACCGCTTCAGCGCTATCAGGGGACCATAGGTGGGGCTTTTGTCCAAGGAAGCGGTTTTCACCTTCCGGGCAATCACATACAGCCGTTTCCCGATATTTTTTTCCGCAACGATCTCAAACCCGCAAAAACACAGCCGCCCCAGTACCTCAGCCTTGGAAATCACCCGGCCCTTTCCCTGGGTCAGGATAAAATAGAGCGTCTTCAGCCACGGCAATTTAGGCATAACCCGGTTAAAGCAAAAATCCAACGTGTACAACAGTCCAGCCACATACCGGGGAAATTTCTGAAACATCCAGTCATAATGGGTCTGAATGGTATGGGCATATCCAATGTAATACCCCCCTGGAAGCAGACGCCTGTGAACCTTCAAAAAATAAGCGTTCACCCGCCGAATATCATTGATCTTCCATAGATTAAGCATCAGCCGGACCGGCACACGATCGTCGCCCAGATCAATGGACTCGCAGGACCGCTCAATAGAGGTCTCCATCCTGACCATATCGTCCAGGTCAATATGCTGGTCCATGAACGCAAATAGCTCTGGATTATTTTCCCCCACCCGATTCCTGAACTTTTCCCGGGCAGGCTCCATTAACCGCTGCCGGATCAGGTCTACATCCACATCCAGGGATAAGGCTTCCTGCTGCAACGCCGCCTGAACCTGATCCACACTCTCTACATCCCCGGCCACCAAACCATTCTTTTTAATCCGGTAGTAAATCCCTGCAAGGAAAAGTTCCAACCCGGTCAGCACCAAAACAGACCCCAGAGCCTGCCCCCGAGAGAGGTAAAACATATGCGCTCCGAAAATCAGCACTGCCATGGCGGCAAACATCATTCCCCCGGCTTTCACCCATTGCCATGTGAAAAAATGAACACTCCGATATCTGGCCTTATCGTACTTGCCGCAGGACACGGAAAAAACAAACCACAATCCAATAAAAATCACCAAAAGTCTGATATATTCAAGGCTAAGGTAAACGTCTCCCCGTTTCAAGTAATTCACCAGAAAAAAAGAGAAAATTACCAAGGCAAAATCCACGCCCAAAAGAGGATAGGAAATTTTCTTTTCCAGCCGAAACGGCGCCAAAAAATTGGAAACACTGACCCTGTCCATGGCCCTGTGGCGCACCAGCGCACTATAAAGGGACCAAGCCAGCACATTAAAAACCGTCAATGTGGCACAGGTTCCAAACACATGGAGCCTGGAGTAATGAAAAAGCCCCAACAAAACAATCATCAGGGCAATCAGATACATCAGATAAATCCCTGATTTCAGGCAAACCAGCACTCCGTCACCGTATGTCTGGTAGGACTTCACCCTGAATTTCCTTGCCAGGACCGATGACAAAATCCAGCAACCATAAAACCCCCACAACAGGGAAAAATAAGAAGCATCAAGCCCAATACTCCCGCGCTTGATACATTGCCAGAGAAAATAGGAAACCGTCAGCAAAACAAAATCAACTGCCATGATTTTATTCACCGTTAGAAAGCCAGCATTTTCTTCCGAGCGCCGGTCCGCAAATCCCGCAACCGAATTATTTTGATCCATGCGGTTCATCTATACCTCCGGGGTCACCCCTCACGCTTCATGATTTCAGCTTCACCAATGCCCATTTCGCCCTGTTCTTCACATTCTGCCACACTAACTCTTTTAGCCAGGGCAGGGTTCGGTCTTCCCACCTCTGGGGGTGAGTATTGATCATGATCTGTTTCGGCAATCGCCCCTGCCGCGCCAGGTTCATCAGATGCCCGGTGCTGTTCACCTGAATATCAAACCCGGAATCCACCCTGTCCCGGACGCTAACCCCAGTATGGTTCCAGCGACGGCCAGTATCGCTCAAATAAAATACCTTTGAAAAATCCACATCTAGATAAGGCTCGCCCAAAATATCCAGAATCTTGTAATCATGAGTTTTCCATAAATCCAAATTATTGATCCGGGACATGGGGCTGCCGTGCATGCAAATAGTGTTTACGGTCGCCAGTTTACGCAGTTTTGCCAGATTGGCCTGAAAATCCTCCCAGGCCCGGTCAGGCTTTCCTTTGCAAGATGACAAATTTTCATAATGATATCCGATCTCATGGCCCAGACCGGCGATTTCGCAAATAATCGCCTCATCCCAACTTTCCGGCACAGCCCTGAAATAGTAAGACGCCGAAATACCAAGGTCATGCTCCAGCTTGGCGATTTTTAAAGAATTTTCCGGCCGCAAATCAACATCGTGGCGCAGCATGATGACTCGGTGGTGGTGGGACTGTAGGAATTCGGTAAACGACTGAAATAAAAAGCCCTGAGCAAGCAGGGTTTCAAGTAGGGCGTAGTATGTATTCAGAGTAAAATCCATCATGGTTGGCTAGATAGGGTCTGTTTCTAAAAAGCTATAGGCTTTTGAGTTGGTTTATGTTTGAATCTCAACTTTCGGAGTTGTCGTGACTTAATGTCGTATCAGGAAAAGATGTTGATTTCATCCCGGCCCCCCCTTGTGTCAGGATAGATGTCGCCTCAATTGAAAAATATAGAGGGGCGTTTAGGTGACACGAATGGGGTACTCTATTCAGCTTAAAGGATCCTTGTTAAAAAAGATCCTTAAGGGGAACAAATCTCATTCCGCGATAGCATCGGAACATGGGGTTGGCAAATGGCTAAGATGTAACCTCCCCATAAATTAGTTCCATTGAAAAGTAGAAATTTCTGAACTATGTACTCTTTAAAAGGAGGCTCAACATGAAGAGATCTCGATTTTCAGAACATCAAATCATTCGCATCCTAAGGCAAGGGGAATCTGGGCGGAAAGCCCAGGACATCTGCCGAGAATTCGGCATCAGCAGTGCCACTTATTACAATTGGAAATCAAAATATGGTGGAATGGATGCCGCTGCCCTCAAAAAATTAAAAGAGCTTGAGAAAGAGAATCAGCAGCTCAAGCAAATGTATGCTGATTTAAGTCTTCAGAATGTCATTTTGAAAGATGTAATCGAAAAAAAGCTCTGAAGCCGGCTGAAA
>JAKSBO010000224.1 GCA_022361095.1 Desulfobacterales bacterium
GAATAGCTTAAATCAGAGATACCCGTATAGAAATATTCTCCAGTATAATTTTGATTAAAGCTTTCTCTACAATAATCAATAAGCTTTTCTGAAATCCCCTTAACTCTTTGGTCAAGCTCCTTGAAATATATATTTGATACATTTGGATAATAGGGTGGAGCCAGGGCAATGACAACCCTAGGTGATAGATCATTAATATAATCAAAAATCATTTCAATTAGTCTAAAATTACTTTCTACAATGGTAAGCTCCTTTATTTCAATCTTTTTACTTATTTCTTCAAGGGTTTTCTCATAATGCCTTTTAAAAACTTCTCCATAATTTTTATAGGCCTCATTATAGAGTTCTTCAAAGGTCACAACATTAGCCTTCCATGGCAGTTCTTCAAAGGGTTTATTTATCCTTTCTCTAAAGCATCTATATGTATCATTCATTCTTCCTATTACATCGGAGAAAGCCTCCTCAGATATCTGCTTAAGTCTTTTTAGTAAAACAGTTGGACTGTTGTCCAATGTAAGAACACTAAAGTATCCACCTATACCAAGGGGCATGGAAACATCGTAATGATATTTTCTATCCTTTATGTATAACCAAGTTGGAGGTGGAGATGCTTCACCCTCAACGAAGTCTGAAAATTCTATGTTGAGCTCTGTCCTTCTGACTATTTCTGTCAATAGACTCAAGGGATTGAAGCCTTCGAAAACCTTTCCTATATGGGCTAAGGAACCTCTAACATAAACTAATGGCATTATCTTTCCCACAGAACCTTCTGAAATAATACCTATATCTCTATGAACTCGTTGATGGGGTTCTGAGTTGATCATCATTAAATATCTAAGTCCATACTTTATCTTTAATTCTTCTAATAATAAAACTGCGCTTCGCATTCCGGCAGAAAGATTTTCTTCATCGGGTACAGATATTAGTAAGACGTTTCCTTTAAGGTTTTTTATCTCAGAATATCTCTTGATTAATGCAAGTTGAATTGCACCACCGGCCTTCATATCAGCTGTTCCCCTACCAAAAATATACTCTCCACTTTCCAAGTCCTTCCTAGCCTCACATGATAAATCTTCCTTTAACTTCATAAGTTCC
>JAKSBO010000123.1 GCA_022361095.1 Desulfobacterales bacterium
GTTCGGCCATGAAAAAGGAGCCTTTAAAAAAGCAACCTCCAAGAACAAGGGAAAATTCGAACTGGCCGCAGGCGGGACCTTGTTTCTGGATGAAATCGGGGACATGAATATCAAAACGCAGGCTAAAATTCTGCGAGCCCTGGAATCCAAGACATTCCAAAGAATCGGCGGCGGCCGGACCCTGGTCATGGATGTCCGCCTGATGGCGTCCACCAACAAAGACCTTGAAAAAGAGATCAAAGCCGGAAATTTCAGAGAAGATCTGTTTTTCAGGCTCAATGTCATCCCCATTCATGTACCGCCTCTGCGCAAAAGGATTGAAGACCTGCCTCTGCTGGCGGACACCTTTTTGGGAAAATTGTCCGAACACTCCTCGGTTGAGAAAAAAAAGCTGTCTAAAGATGCACTGGCGCTTTTGATGGAGTATGACTGGCCCGGCAATGTAAGGGAATTAAAAAATGTAATTCAATTTTCCGTGGTCCGGTCCAGGGGCAACGTTATACTGCCCACGGATTTACCTTTTGCATCCAACAGACAGCCTTTAAGGCCTGTCTTATCAAATGAACCGGCAGAGCCGAACATGACGTCTACCCGGGGAAAACTCAACAAGGAAAATGTCCAGGCCGCCCTGGTCAAAACCGGAGGCAACAAATCCAAAGCAGCCCGGGTATTAGGTGTGGGCCGGGCAACCCTCTACCGTTTTTTAAGCGACCATCCCGAGGTCAAAGCATTTTCTGACACCTTCTGAAAGTGCAGCAAGAATTATTAAACTCAAAGATTATATTCCACTGCTGTTGGCCATAATTTGAAAAATCAGGCCTTTTTTTAAGGCCTAAAACCGCCCAATCCACCGAATAAAACTGTTCATGTATTTAGTCAGAAATGTTGGGGTCTTCTCTGCGATGATCTGCCCGGAACTATCCAATGCCTCCATAATATTTCCCACATAAGCTTCCGGGTGGTTCATGAGGTAAACATTCAGGCAGGAGAGCACCTGTCTTAGATGGTGATTGGCACCAAACCCACCGATGTCCCCCGGGGAGACACTGACAATGCCTCCCGGCTTTCCGCTCCAGACGCTTTGTCCGTAAGGTCTGGAGCCAACGTCAATCGCATTTTTCAGAACACCCGGAATGGATCGGTTATATTCCGGTGTAACAAATAAAAGGGCATCCACAGCCTTTACCTCATCTCTAAATTGAACCCAGTTTTCAGTGGGCGTATCGTCCAGGTCCTGGTTGTAAAGCGCCAATCTGCCAATATCGGGGAAGCTTATGGCGTAACCTTCAGGAGCCATCGATGCCAGATATTTTGCCACAGAACGATTAAAAGACTGTTTCCTAAGGCTGCCAACGATTATTGCGATTTTCTTCATACTATCATCTCCTGTTTATCACATCATAAAAGACTTTATAACAGCCACAGGCTGACCTGACATATCAGTTGCCAGGTACAGCCCACAACAAAACTTGAAAGATCTGAGTAACTTACCCAGACTTTCTTATAAAACA
>JAKSBO010001174.1 GCA_022361095.1 Desulfobacterales bacterium
ATTTTATTACTATGGTATAGTCAGTGCCATATAGGTTAAGATGCTTTCGAATTAAGACCATGACGCGCATGAAGGAGATGAAGATTTATTTTTCGGTATATTCTTCATGCGCTTTATGTCCTTCATGGTAAAACAGAATACCCAACGCGTAAAAATTTTACATTGATGGTATAGTATCTGCTTAAAGCAACATATAAAAAGCACTGAAAAAACGGCAATCAAACCGGGGCCGGGAGACTGTGCTTTTCAGTTCGGGTTCCAGGGTAATGAATTTAACATATCAATGAAGATTCTGGCATAATGTATATGATTTGGGTTTTTAGGTATCAAAAAAGCTGCAAATGGCTGGGGACAGATGTTGTAGGTATGATTGTGGCAATTTGTTTATACTGCGCCGTATCGCATGTGCCCCAAGCTTCTGCCCAGGAAAGTGTACCGGATATATGGACCTGCCCTGATGCGGTCCAATTCGCTCTAAAAAATAATCCCGACGCACAGATTGCGCTCAAGCGAATTGCCTCGTCCGCAGCGGCCATAAAAGAAGCCAATGCGGCCTTTTATCCGAAATTTGGCGTCCAGGCAGGCTATTCGCGCACCAACAACCCCATGTATTCGTTTGGCAACATCTTGAACCAGGGGGTGTTTTCCAACCGTATTGATTTTAACGATCCGGGTGAGACAGACGATCTTCAGTTTATGTTGCAACTGACATACCGGATTTACAACGGCGGACGGAACCGGGCCGGCGTGGATGCAGCCTCTGCCCAAAAAAAAGCGGCCATGCTCCGGGAAGAAGCTGTTAAGCGCAGCCTTGGCTTTGCCGTGGTCAGATCCTTTTTTAATATTGTTCAGGCCAGGGAGAATGTCAGTGCAAGGCAAGCGGCGGTCCAGGCCATTGATGCGTCAATACGGGTGGCCCAGGCCAGGTTTGAAGAAGGGGATATGCTCAAACAGGAGTTGTTGAATCTTCAGGTTCAAGAGTCCCTTGCCGGCGAAGATCTGATTCAGGCCCGGCATGGTTTTGCCCTTTCCCAGCAAGGCTTCTTGAATGTGCTGGGGTTGACAGGAAAACAGGTGAACATCAATCTTGCCGATACCCCTTTGCAGACGGTACCCGGCCGGCCTGATTTTAAAGAGCGGCCGGAAATTAAAGCCATGCAGTTTCTGATCCGGGCAAAGCAGGCGCAAATTCGCCAGGCCGAAAGCGGGTACTATCCCACGGCAGATGCCTTTGGCTCCTATCAGGTGGACAAGGGGTTTGAAATGGGCGATGGGTCCGGCGACTCATGGATGGCCGGGGTCCGGGTCAATATGACCTTATTTAACGGAAAACAGACCGAGGCCAGGGTTCAACAGGCCAACATCGCACTGGCCCGGGCAAAGGATGAACTTCGTAAAATTAGACTGGCCTATGGTCTGGAGATCCGCCAGGCGGTTTTGACGCTTGATCAGACGGACAAAAGGTGCCGGGTGACCGAAAAAATGGTGATATCCGCCCGGGAGTCCGCCCGTCTTTTCCGGGAACGATTCAAAGCAGGCCTCGTGCTCTCTTCCGAACTGATTGATACGGAAAACCGGCTGACTGAAGCCCAGGTTCGCCACGCCATGGCCAATGCAGAACACCGCATCGCGGTCGCCAATTTAAGGCGGGCCTGCGGGTTACTGCAATACATTGAATAACGGCCATGGGCCGACCTGATATATCATCTGCCAGGCTCCGACCTGGCCTATCAGCACTCAGGCTCGCCCCACAACAAAACATGAAAGAAACTTAGTAACTTATTG
>JAKSBO010000190.1 GCA_022361095.1 Desulfobacterales bacterium
AAAAATGTTTGAGGAAGGCATCCGGATGAGAGAGAAGTTCGGGGCTGATAATGTGTTTGATTTTTCTTTGGGAAATCCCGATGTACCGCCGCCGCCGGTGGTCAAGGAGACGGTTCTGGGTATTGTTAACGATACCGGAACCTCCCACGGATATATGCCCAATGCAGGATACCCCTGGGTGCGCGAGGCTGTGGCCGATTACCTTAATGACCAGTGTGGCGTCGGAATGACTGCGGATCTGGTGGTGATGAGCGTGGGGGCGGCCGGTGCGCTGAATGATACTTTAAAAGCGTTGGTTAATCCGGGCGAAGAGATTTTGGTGCCGGCCCCCTATTTTGTGGGGTACAACCAGTATGCCTTTATTGCCGGTGCCGTTCTTAAAACCGCCTCTACCCAGCCTGATTTTCATCTGGACCTTGGGGCCATTGAAGCCGCCATGAATAAAGGGACCCGCGTCGTGCTCATCAATTCCCCCAACAACCCTACGGGCGTGGTGTATACCAAACAGGAACTGGCGGAGCTGGGCCAGCTCCTGGAAAAGAAAAGCCGGGAGTTTGGTAAACGTATCTATCTGATCTCGGATGAACCCTACCGCAAAATTGCCTATGATGCGGATGTGCCCTGGATGTTCGGGATGTATGACCATACCATTGTTTTGACCTCCTATTCCAAAGAGCTCTCCCTGGCCGGGGAACGCGTGGGATATCTTGCCGTCCATCCTGCTGCCGAAGATGCACAATTGATTGCGGCCGCCGCCGGCGTGGCCAACACCATGATGTTTGTAAACGCCCCTGCCCTGTTTCAGCAGGTGGTGGGAAAGCTGCAGGGCGTGTGCGTGGATATTGATATCTATCGTAAACGCAGGGATATGATCTGTGACGGACTTGCTGCGGCAGGGTATGAGTTTAATGTGCCCGAAGGTGCATTCTACCTGTTTCCCAAGACCCCCATTGAGAATGATGTGGAATTTGCGGCCCTGCTTAAAAAAGAGAATATTCTGGTTGTGCCCGGTTCCGGATTCGGCGGCCCCGGCCATTTCCGGATTTCCTATGCTGTGCCTGAGCAGGCCATTACCGATTCCATAGCCGGTTTTAAACGGGCCATGGAAAATGCTCAAAAGTCCAAATAACCCAATTTTTAACCGCGGAAAGCTAGGGTACAAATCCCTTTCCGTGTTCTTCCATGCCTTCCGTGGTTAAGTTTAATTTTTCAGGGTCTTTACAATTTCCCCTGGGAACGTCCATTGCCATCGGGCTTGTTGCCGTGGCTCCCCAGGGGAATATCATAGTCATATTTCTATAACGCTCCCCAAAGTTGGCAGGCATATGATCCTTGGCTCTTTACAAAAAAACGCTTTTTTTTTACTATGACGGAACTGAATCAGTAAAATTCCAAAGTAACCATGCAATACATCTGTAAATAAAGGTTCGATGGGTGTTAAACGTAACGGTTAAGACTGTTTATATGAAAGTACCAATAAGTTACTAAATTTCTTTCATGTTTTGTTGTGGGACGAGCCTGGGTGTTGATAGACCAGGTCGGCCCATGGCCGTTATTCCGGAGAAACAAGAAATAAACCCGCCCCATCAACATCCGTGGACGCACGAAATAAATTGAGTCGAATTTATGAAACGATTTTTCAAACATTTCAGTTTCGTCTGTTTCTGCGTATTTTTTTGTCTGGCAGGCCTGATTAATGCGGATCAAGCAGTTGATGACACTGTAATAACCTGGGGAGAACCCCATTTCCCCCCATATGTTATCACAAAAGGAGCAAATGAAAATAAGGGCATTGATGACCTGATCAAACAGGACATCGGTGAGCATTTAACCGGATATACCCATGTGTTTAGAAACGCCAATTATGCAAAAATCCTGGATAACATAAAGAAACAAAAACATATGTTGATTACCCCATTGTTTAAGACTGCGGCGCGGCAGAAATATGTTCATTACTCATCCATTCCCAGTTATCTGGTATTACCCAACGGGTTTATCATTAATAAAGCGGATAAAAAACGATTTAAACCTTATCTGACCCGGGAAAATACCTTGGATATCGAAAAATTGATTACTTCCGAAGACATATCCATCGGCATCAATCTTGGCAGGTCATATTCCGGTATATTGGACGAAATGATACGAAAGCATGGGGCTTCATTCTATAAAAAATCATCAATTGATCTGTCTGAGTCAATGATAAAAATGCTGAAAGCCGATCGGTTTGACGCCATGCTGGGTTTTCCGGTTGAAGTGAAGTTTGTGGCGCAAAAGGCAGGCATTGATTATAATGATTTTGAAGTACTCCCTGTCAATGGAATGGTTTTATACTCGGCAGTCTATTTTGGAGGGCCCAAAAATGAATGGGGGAGAAATGTCATCGATAAATTAGATGAAATACTTTTAAAAGACGGCACGATTCCGCGGTATGTCAAATTCTATGAGAATTGGTTAAATGACAGAGATAAACAGCGGTATAAAAAGATCCTTGAACGTGTCTATTCTAAAAAATATCCACAGATTTACAGCGCATTTTAAAGATGAGGAATCTGCTAAAACCATCAAGGCTGGCCGGTAAAATATCATTGTTTACATTTGGGGCCAGTATTTTGTGGATTCTGGTAATCTCCACCACACTGCTTTATCTTGAGTACAGGCTCAACGAACGTGCCGTTATTCAGAATATCCAGGAGGTTGGAAAAAGCAACTCGGCCAGTATATCCAGATCTGTCTGGGAATTTGAAAGGGCGTTGCTGAAAACTCAGCTCAAAGCAATTGTTCAACTGCCAAGCGTATCCTATATCTGTCTGGACGAAACCGACGGTACAATATCGGAGTTCGGAAACAAATCCCGGCGTTATCCCAAAAAGATCACATTTAATATCGACTTTGTTGACAGGGGTGAAATTATCAGACTAGGGCTGTTAACGATTTATCCGGACTTGGAATCCTTGAACAAAAATTTGATATCGTTGGCGTTAAAAATTTTTTCAGTTCAAACAGTGAACGCATTTGTCGTCGTCATCATCATTTTTGTGTTATTCTATCTGTTCGCGGGAAGGCATCTGACTGACATTGCCGCCCAGGCAGGCGGCCTTTCGGCGGATCACCTCGAATGCCCCATCGCATTAAACCGCAGACCCAAATCCAATAAACACGACGACGAACTGGATACCCTCGAAACAGCTTTGAATGACATGCGAACCCATCTGATCAATGCGTTTTCGGAACTTAAGACCAGCGAGGAACGGCATCGCAAACTCTTCGAAACCATGCGTCAGGGTGTTATTTACCAGGAATCCGGCGGACATATCCTGTCGGCAAACCCGGCGGCGTCACAGATATTGGGGATTGATGAAAACCGCCTTGCCTCAATGACCTCATATGATTCCCACTGGGTTCTGGCCCGTGAAGACGGGTCACCCATCCCCCCCGGCGATCAGCCTGGAATGATTGCGTTGAAAACCGGGAAAGCTGTTATGGGTGAAGTTTTGAGTGTGTATAATCCACGATTGAAAGAGCGTCGCTGGCTGAGAGTCAATGCCGTACCTTTGATCAGAAATGGCGAGACAACACCCTATCAGGTTCATCTGACTTTTGATGACATTACCCGTTGGAAGAAATCCCGGGAACTGATCAACCGGTATGTCCAAATTATCTCTTCCACCAATGACCTGATGTCGTTTGTTGATGACCTATACATCTATCGGGCCGTTAACGATTCCTATCTTAAGTATCATAATAAAAAGTGTGATGAGATTATTGGGTTTTCAATTCCGGATCTCATGGGAACCGAAGTGTTTGAATCTGTGGTCAAACCCAATTTTGACCGGGCTATGGGGGGAGAAAACATCAATTTTCAGGCATGGTTTGATTATCCCAAAATGGGCCGGCGATATATGAGTGTGACCTACAGCCCGTTTTACGAAAAAAAAGATATTGTCAATGGGGTGGTGGTGAGTGCCCATGATATGACCGGAATAAAGCTGGCGGAATTTGAGATCCGGGATTTGCGTAATTATCTGTCCAACATCATTGACTCTATGCCGTCTCAAATCATTGGTGTAGATCAGGATGGCCTTGTCACACAGTGGAACATGACCATAGCCGTGAAAACCGGAATTACGTCAAAATCCGCCGTTGGAAAAGCTTTAATTGACCTTATACCCAAGATGGCCCCGGAAATGGAAAAAGTCGCCCAAAGTATTCGCACCGGCAGGGCTGTTCATGATCCAAAGCGACGCTGTTTGTTGAATGATGAAAAACGTTTTGAAGAGATGACCATCTATCCTTTGATTGCCAACGGTGTGAGCGGTGCCGTGATCAGGATCGACGACGTGACGGAAAAAATTCAAATGGAAGAGATGATGATTCAGAGTGAAAAAATGCTGTCAGTGGGAGGGCTGGCAGCCGGCATGGCCCATGAGATAAACAA
>JAKSBO010000611.1 GCA_022361095.1 Desulfobacterales bacterium
GCCGCCACCCGGGCCATCCCGTTGGTCATTGACCGGGAAAACTTAAACAGGGCTACGGCCTTTGCCAAATCCGCCTATCCTATTTTCAGCGTTTCAATGTTCAATCCGTTGAAAATCCGTTTGGCCATCATCGGCAATGAAGTGTATAACGGGCTGATTCAGGACCGGTTCCAGGCCATTGTGGAAGAAAAGACCGCCCGGCTTGGGTCCCAGGTGCTCGAGGTGAATATCCTGCCCGATGACCGGGAGCAGATCACCGCCCAGATCCGGGATTACATGGCCAAGGAGACCGATCTGATCATCACCACCGGCGGCATGTCCGTGGACCCCGATGATGTCACCCGGGAATCCATTGAAGCCGCGGGTTTTGATGAAGTCCACTACTCAGCGGCGGTACTGCCGGGGGCCATGTTTCTTCTGGGCCATTCCCCTAAAACCACCATCATGGGACTGCCGGCCTGCGGCCTGTATCACCGTACCACCATATTTGACCTGATTCTTCCCCGGGTTATGGCCGGCGAGCGTCCCGGCAAACGGGAACTGGCAAGCCTTTGTCACGGCGGGCTGTGCCGGAACTGCGCCACCTGCCGGTTTCCTGACTGCTCTTTTGGGAAATGTACCTGAGTATGACGACCCCCTGAGCCGCTGTCTCATTTAACCGCATCGGGAAATGAAATACGGTTGCGTCCGCCCTTTTTGGATTTGTACAGCATCTCATCCGCCTTTTTCAGCATCTGGGCAAAGGATTCAATGCCGGCTGCGTAATGGGCCACCCCCAGGCTTAAGGTGAGCTTCACAGAGGCATCGCCCTTGACCTCAAGGCCTCTTTTTTCGAAAACGGCACGTATCTTTTCGGCAAAAGGGATGGCACCCTCAATATCCGTCCCGGGAAGAATCATCATAAATTCATCCCCGCCATACCGCCCCGGGATATCGGTGGCCCGAAGATTATCCCGGATGATGGATGCCACCTGTTTCAGCACCCTGTCCCCGATATCATGGCCATACTCGTCGTTTACTTCCTTAAAATAGTCAATGTCTATCATGATCACGGACAAACAGCCTTTTTTACGCTTTACCGTTTCAAATTCCCGTTTTCCGAAATCCATAAAATACCTTCGGTTATAGAGCCCTGTTAAGGGATCAATATTGGCCAGCCGTGCATTCTCAATGGCATTGGCCGCAGCGTTTTTCAAAGAGAGATGGGTATCAATCCTGGCGAACAGTTCGGTTCTGTCCACCGGTTTTACGATATAATCGTTGGCACCCACTTCAAAGGCTGTGACAATATCACCGGGTTGGTTTTTCGCCGTTAAAAAAATGACAGGCAATTCAAACGTGGAAAATGTCTCTCTCAGCTTCCGGCACACCTCATACCCGGACATTCTGGGCATCATGATATCAAGAAGGACAAGGTCATACCTGCAGGTTTTTATTCTCTCCAGGGCCAGCCGGCCGCTGGGTACGAATTCAGCCCCCAATTGTTTTACTCCCAGATAGTTGAGCAGGACCTGGCCGTTTACCGCTTCATCATCCACGATGAGTACTTTTTTTGAACGATTGCCAGTGAGGGGTTCGGCTAAGGCGCCGCCGGCTTCGGGAAAAGGCAAAACACGGCTTAAAGGCCTTGGCACAAGGTCAATCTCCTTTCTCTTTTTTTCATTGGCGGCAACCTGTGGAAGGGTAAATATAAAACTTGCGCCATGGCCCGGTTTTGATTCAACCCGGATAACGCCTCCGTGTAATTCCACCAGTTTTTTAGTGATGGGAAGCCCCAGCCCGGTTCCCTTGTATTCCCGTTCAATGGAGCCGTCCCCCTGCTCAAAAGAGTTGAAAATACGTTCTTTTAATGACGGCTCAATACCCATCCCCGAATCTTCAACCCGGATCTCCATTCTTTCTGTCCCGGGGGTGGCACGGACTCTGACATAGCCTTTTTCCGTATATTTGACACCGTTGCCGATGAGGTTATACAGAATCTGCTGAAGCCTGTTTTCGTCTCCATGGACAAAGGGCGCATCCTCGGGAATCTCATTGATTAATTGAATCTCTTTGTTTGGTGTCGTGGCCCTTATTACGGTCATGACAACGGAAACCATCTGTCTTAAGTCCTGGGGCTTTTTTGACATCAGAATATCGTTGTTTCTCAACTTGGAAAAATCCAGGACATCATTGATGAGCGTTGAAAGCCTTTTCCCGCTTGACGCAATTAGGCTGAGATTCTGCCTGGCGGCCTTGGAAAGAGGGCCTGCAGCGCCATGAATCAAGGATTCGGCCAAACCGATGATACCGTTGACAGGCGTTCTCAATTCATGGGAGGTATTGGCCAGGAATTCATCCTTGAGATGGTCAACAACTTTGAGTTTTTCAGACAGCATGGCAACCGTCCTGTGCTCCTGTGAAAATTTTATGGCGAGCATAAGGGACTGGATCAGGATAAATCCGAGAAAAAACAAAGCCAGGTAATACCCCGTATTAATCACCTGCAGGTAGTGGAGCATATCATTGGCAACGCCTGCGGCGAGCACCATGCTGCCGGATAAAAAGAACATGGCAAACGCTGTTTTATTTCCAATGGCCTTGAAGGTCATGTAGAAGACAAACAACACGCTGACTGCAACCACGGCCAGATAGTACTTGAATATCACGGAATAGGCCATGGTGGAGACAAAAGGGATACAGGCGGCATACAGGAGATGGATACCCGTTATCAGCCGGAATAAAAACCGGGAAATATTCTTTTTAAAAAACAGGTAGGTGAAATACTGAAACAGGATGACACAACAGGGAATGGAGACCGTTGCGATCCTTGATGCGATTGAAAAAACCAGATCGGGGATTATCCAGGAAATCAGGGTGGTGCCCGTAAATAAAGTTCTCAGGGCAACCATGAAACAGAACAACCCAAAATAAAACAATTCTCTCTCTTTTGGCCGAAACAAAAAGATGATGGTGTGGTAAAAACCGGCAAACAGGCAAATGGAAATCAGCATGATCTCCATGGATGTGCTGATCATGAACTTACGATAGATCTGTTTTTCCGTACCGAGCATAAAACTTTGGGCAATGCCCGCGTTGCCATGGCGCCGGTTTTTCATTTGAAGGACAATTTCCACAACATCCGCATCTGGGGAAAAGGCCAGGATGTCCGGCCGGAGAAACCGGACCGGGCTACCCGGCAAAATACCATTTTGACGAATCAGCCGGCCATTGATCCACAGGCAGTATTCCGTAAACAGTTCCGGGGTCTGTAATGCCAGGCTCTTATTTTTTCCGGACATTCTTACAATAAGCCGGTAAGTCCCACGTCCGGCAGCCGGAAAATGATGGCCCGGATAGGCTGTCCAAAACCGAGGAACCGGATAAAATCCGGTCAAGCCGGGATCAGACCACTCCCGTGAACCGGGATCAAGAAGCCTGTTCCAGCGGAACTGCCAATCTCCGTCAAGTTTAACCGGCCCTGTTTTTTGTAAATCCAGGTCTCTTAAATCCAAGACCCCATTGCAGGCTTTAGGTTCTGCCCC
>JAKSBO010000502.1 GCA_022361095.1 Desulfobacterales bacterium
GCAGAGATATTCACCTGTTTGCCCATCAGTTTTGCGGCCAGTTCAAAAAATGTATTTTTATCCATTTCTTGTTTAAAGTCCGCTACCAGGGCCTTTTCAACCAAAAGATCAAACCGGTCTTGCTGTCCGTTTTCAATGATATATGGTTTTTTCCCATTCTGTTTTAATTGGTTGGGAATGGCCTTTTCCATTAGATTTAAAGCGGCCTGGCCCTCGTGACGGCCAAAACGCAGGGAGATTTCCCCCAGGGCCGCCGCGGTGCCCATGACGGTGACCCGGTCACCGGATTCCAGCCGGGTAAATCCATGGGGAACCAGGAGTGTTCCCCGGCGCCGGACCGCCATAATTACGGCGTCAAACGGCAGGCGCAGATCTCTTAAGGCAAGTCCTGCAAGGTCCGGATTGCGGACCGTCACATCGGCCACCTCCCGGTCCCGGTGGAACCCCATCAGCAGGGATGCGGCCTCCGGTGCCCGGACAAAGTGGTCCAGCAGCCCGATAATGGCCGTGGAGGGATCCACGATCAATACGTTGAGGTCTTCAAATGCGTTAAGGGTGCTGCGGTCATTGAGCCGGGTCACCAGCGTCTGGGTTCCGAAATGCTCAAAGGCGGTTTCGCAGATCTCCAGATTTTCCCTGTCGCTGAGCAGGGTCACAATGGCCGTTGCGGTTCGGCACTGGATCTTTTCAAGGGATTTGCAGTCAAACCCGTCCGCCACCTGGACAGGTATCTGGGTGCTGTTTCCCAGGCCTGATGGGACCGTGTCCCCCCTGGGCCGGGCCAGTTTTACCTGCCAGCCGTGGGAAAACAAGGTATGGGCCAGTGCGGCGGACTGGCTGTCGGTGCCGAAAATAACCACTTTCCGTGGCAGGGTGGCGGCATTGGGCCTGGCGGGCGTGTGATCCTCTTTCATTCTCTTGATGGCCAGTTTAAACAGCGGGGGGCCGGCGATCTGGTTAAGGACGATGACCGATATTATAATCGTAGAAAAAGAGGGGCCCCATTGGGGGAACTCTATGCCCACTTCCTTGGCAAGTCCAAGGCCGACGCCGGCCTGGGTGATAAAAGCCATCCAGTAGATCCGGCTGTTTTGGGCGCCGATCCCGGCCAGACACCCTCCTAAAAAAGATCCCGTAAATATGGCAAAGATGCGAACCCCGAACAGGATAAGGGCGATGGGCCATGTATCGGCCAGGATATCAAGACGTATGGAGGCCCCGGTCAGGGTGAAAAAGGCAATGTAAATCCCTGGCCCGGCACGGTTGAGAAGGTCTAGGAACTCTCTTCGGTAACGCCTTGAGTTGGCGGTCAGAAAACCTGCCACCATGCAGACCAGAAGGGGCTCAATCAGAATTTCAATTGTCATTTTATGGTGAATAAATGCGCGAAGGCCCAGGGCACCGATAAAAACGAGATAGCCGGTTAAAAGGACCAGCACCGATTTTACAACAAAGGGTGTACGAAGCCGGAGGATGAGAAACAAAGTGCCGGCAACCGGAATACCCAGGGAGATGGAAAATGCAATCTCAAGGATCAGAAAAAGGACAAACCCGGTATTTTCCGTCAATCCGGTAAGCAGGGCGTCCGCCAGGGTGGTGGCTGCGGCAAACAGTACAATGACCACCACGTCCATGATGACCGTTACACCCATGACCGTTTTTGTGAACCGCCCCTTGGCCCTGAGTTCATTGATAATGGCAATGGCCGAGGAAGGGCTTCTTGCCACAAGGATGGCTCCGGCAATGATGGCCACGGCAACTCTTCCCGAAACCGGCATGGCCGCCATGAAAGGAATATGGCCGGCAACCGCAAAAAGCGCCAGGGACCCCATTGTAAAGGTTGAGATCACAAGCCCCGATGTAATCCATCCGATGTCAGCCAGCCTGGATTTGAGCTCTTTGAGATAGAGCTCTCCGCCTGCGGCAAAAGCGATCAGCCCCAAAGAGACTTGATCCACAAAGGTCAGAGCGGAAACAGCCTGGCTGGGTATCAGGTTCAGGATGTGGGGCCCGGCAATGATGCCGGTGAATAAAAATCCGCTGATCAGGGGAAAACCGGCCTGTTTGAATGTGTCGCCGATCTGCCTGGCAGCCAGGGCAATGATGCAAAATCCTGCGGCAAATACGAGAGAATCCATATTCTGATCCGTTTGGGTTTTTTCTTCACCTTAGCATGGAAATTTTGATTGGAAAATCTATTTTGTGCCGGTCATTTAAAACGCTTGCGTTTTGTGCTGCGCATACGGTAAAGGCGTTCGGTGAACCCGCCTTGGTTTTCAAAATCCTTTGCCAGTCTTTCGACCTGGCGGTCGAGGAGTGAACAGGCTACGGCAATTAATACCAGGGCGGCGTTGGCGGAAATTTCTGGATAAATGTGGGTGGACAAGGTGGACGGCGTGGACCTGGTGGACTTTGTATCGCCCTGTCCACGGTGTCCACTCCGTCCACCTTGTCCATAAAAACGGCTTACATCCTTCACCCAAGCTGCCACGTGGTCGGCTGTGTTACAGCGCTGATCAATCAGGGCCTGCCGGAGTGGATTTCCCATCTCCCACTGTGCCAGCCCGCGTTGCCGAAGGAAATCTTCATAATCAAGTTTCAGTTCTTCCAGGCTTGCCCGGGCGACCTGGGTCAGTTTCAACTCCATCTTTTTCGATGTGGCGGAAGCCAAAGATCCTTCTGCAATGTTCCGGACACCGGATCGTGCAGCCTGTACCATCTGATCCTTTGTACGGCTGAATTTGTTTACATAACGGTCGCAAAACCGCACCGTCACGTCATAACATAACTGTGCCACCTGAAAGCTCTTTAATTTACGATAACCTCCATGTTTTGGAATCAGGTCAGACACAGGTTCTGTTCTCCTAATTAAATCGGCATTGGTTTTGCTAGTTTTGCTAAAAGATCAATGCTACCGAAGATTAGACTTACAATTGTCAAAAAA
>JAKSBO010000663.1 GCA_022361095.1 Desulfobacterales bacterium
CAAGTTCCAAAATCTTTTCTTCGAGTTCACGGACACGAAGGTCGCAGAAATCCTCAACACGCATACCCGCATCCCTTTTAAACGGATTGGGATCCTGAATGGCATGCACAATATCAGTAATATAATCAAAATAGCTTCGGTCACACCTTTTGCCGTTAAGCGACGCCGTTAAATAGGTACTGCCGTGGTAGGCGTTTTCACGAAAAATAATATGTTTTTTTTCGGGCTGGTCCAGGCAGTTAAAATAGTAATGGACAAACCGGATTGCCGATTCCACAGCAGTGGAACCGCTGGTGGTAAACTGGAAACAGTTAAGGTCACCCGGTGTCAATTGACTCAGTTTTTGTGCAAGCTCAATGGATGGCGGGCTTGCCATGGCCCCAAAGGGTGTATAATAGACCAGGCGAAGGCACTGGTCGGCAATGGCATCCGCCATCTCTTTGTTTCCATATCCCAGATTCACACACCACATGCCTGAAATCGCATCAATAAATTTATTGCCCTCAGTGTCAAACACATGAATCCCTTTACCGGATTCAATGACCATTGACCGGGCATCACTGCCTAAATCCGACCATGGATGAATAACGTGTCTTTTATCTATCTCTGCAAGAGCAGCCTCTTTGGTTTCATCATCTATAGTTTCAGCTTGTAAATTCATAATCGCCTTTTATACGAGTAAATTTTCCGAGACCTGTCCCCGCATACAATGATTGGACATCATGGATGATGCATAGCCACCGGCATTAATAAAGACAAGGGGATCACCCTCTTCAATCTGATCCGGCATTGAAAAGCTATCTTTCCATACATCCAGGGATTCATTGATATTGCCCACAATTGTTACAGACTTCATTTGATCTGTTTTTTGTGTGAGAACAACAGGCTCACAGGGCAACCCATAAAATGCCGGTTCAATGGCCAGGTTGAATCCGCCGTTCACACCGACAAAATCGGTTTTGCGTTTTTTTTCGACCGTATTGACCTCCAAAACCAGAATACCGCTGTCCTTGGCAATATAATCCCCGGGCTCAACACAGACAGTGATGCCTCTGCCGCCCAAATGGGATTTGATAAGCAAAACCCAGGCATCCAGATCCAATTGCGCGTCATCAATATCGTGGGGAACGCCCAGGCCGCCGCCAAGATTAACGAACCTCAGATCTTTGACACGATCCAAAAACCAGTGTGTTGCACCTAAAATCTCGCTGAACAAGGAGAGCTGATTATTCAGGTACCCGCACCCGGTATGAAAATGGATGGTATCCACAGTAAAATTGTTTTTTTCGGCAAGCTGCAATGCGTCCTCAAACTGCTCTTTGTAAATGCCGAACTTGGTGGTTTTATCGCCGCTGTATTTCAGGATTTCGTTGTCTCTGTATCCTATGCCCATTGCCGGATTAACACGAATACCGATGCTTCGCCGGCTACAGAACTTGGCCAGTCGCCGGATTGTACTCAACGAATCGCAGTTTAAATTCACATCCGGATTATCAGCCAAAAGCTTAAGTTCATCATCCGTCATGGAGGTGGCTGTATATGAAATTTCATTGCAGTTGAAACCGCAGGAGAACGCATGCAGCAGCTCTTTGGGCGAACAGACATCCACACCGCATGTTGCCAAGTTTTTAATGTGTGTCAGCACAGGGGCAAACCGGTTGGCTTTTATTGCATAAAAAATCTTATGGGCATCCAGTTGATCCAACGCCTTATGAAGCCGCCCGATGTTTTGCAAAAAGCGCTTTCCATTATAAAAGAACGCCGGCGTGCCGGTTGTAGCAATCAAATCAATCACTGGTCTTCCGGCAAAAAACAACGTCCCGTCCCGGTAACACAAGTCCTGTCTTTCCCACCACAAACCATTGCTTTGTGGCGTCATCCACACTTCCTTTCCAACTCGAGAAGATATCTCTGACCGGCTTCATTGATTGCTTCTTTTCGACCGGTTACCCATTTACGACAATTGACTGCACCGCACGAGCAGGGAAACTGCTTAAATAATTTATCCTCTGTCTGGGCATAATCCATTGTCAGGGCGTCACCTTCTTTAATGTCCTGCAGTGCCCAGACTTCAAGCTTGTTCATATCCAGGGAGACAATCGGAACGCATGAATGCAACAAAAGCCCTGTAAAATGAGGATCATAAAGATGAAGAAAAGGGCTGATTTGAAGGGTATGCTGAAGGATATACGGCACAGTAATCCCGGCCATTCTGGCAACCATTTCACCTTTTTTAAAACTGCGTTTCACATAAATGCCGGCACCTGTTGCGTCACAATGATTAACCGTAAAATCTTCATGATTTGGATAATCCCGGCCTGTTTCAAGCTCGTACTCAGTTGGGTAAATCATAACCGCCTCTTAATTTAAATTAGAAAGATGTAGTATTTTAGCGCATTGGAATACAAACAATGATCAATATCTTGATATCATGGCACGAACGAACTCACTGTTCATCTCTTCCATATTCCCGGTCAGCGCAAGGGTTCCGGCGCCCTCCATGGGAACATCGTTGTCACCCCGGAGACAGTATGACGCATGCTGGGTGCCTTCGGCATAGACATGACCATGGGCACCTGTAATGAAGAATGCTATAGCACAGTGTATTCATCCAACACCTGCGCACTTAAATAAAAATCTTACATGATGCCATATCCATGCCAAATAATTGTTTAAACATTCAATTAACTGATTTTATAAGACAATTAGAATTACCTTAAAAGAGATGCTATATGCATTGCCATACAACAGACC
>JAKSBO010000905.1 GCA_022361095.1 Desulfobacterales bacterium
GTGGTGCCCGGGATGGCCGTGATAATGGACTTTTCCTTTTCCAGAATTCGGTTCATAATACTGGACTTCCCAACATTGGGCTCCCCGCAGATGGCCAGGCGGATACCGGTTTTTAAAAAACAGGCATCCTTGTGCTGCTGAATAAGGCCGTCAATTTTGTCTGCAACGGATTGGAGCCGGGTTTTATCCCGGCCGGTGTAGGAAAATGCGCCTGCATCATCGGGGAAATCAATGGCCGCCTCAAGCCGGGCCAGAAACTGTGTCAAGGTGTCAATCATCTCCTTGATGCTCCGGCCAAGCATGCCAAGGTTCTGGGACGCTGCAAATTTCAGGGATGAGTCCGACCGCGCATTGATGATATCTGCCACGGCTTCTGCCTGGGTCAGGTCAATACGGCCGTTCAAAAAGGCACGCCGGGTAAATTCTCCGGGTTCTGCAGGGCGTGCGCCCCGGCTGAACAGCAGGTCTAAAATACGGCGAAGCACAATGGTTCCCGAATGTGCCTGGATCTCCACAACATCCTCCGCCGTATAAGAACGCGGGGCTTTCATGGGGATGATAAGCACCTCGTCGATGGTGGTATCCCCGTCACATATAAAGCCGTGGCTTACCCTGTGGGAAATAAATTGCGCGGCTTTTTTGTTCCCATCCGCCGGTGTCTTGGAAAAAATCTCAGTTGCCAGTTCAAAGGATTGTGGCCCTGAGACCCGGATAACACCAATGCCGCCGCTTCCAAACGGGGTGGCTATTGCAGCAATTGTATCTGTCATCTATTTTTTGAACCGCTTTTTTCCCCTGTAAGTGTTACGTTTTTTGGGAAAAATAACCAGACGTCTGTAATATCCGTCTCCCATACTCTGGGTGCGAACCTGGGCATCTTCTTTGAGGGCAAGGTGAACAATACGGCGGTCCTGGGCGCTCATCTGGTTAATGGTGGCAGGCCGTCCGGTCTTTTTTGCCTTTTCCGCCATTTTCAGGGCCAGGTGCTTTAAATTGGCTTTCCGGGTTTCCATATAGCCTTCAATGTCAACTTTGACTCTGACCCGGGATTCGCTTTGGCGGTTTATAATTTTATCGGTTAAAAACTGCATGGCGTCCAGGGTCTGGCCTTTGCGGCCGATCAGGATGCCGGTATTTCCGCCGTTGATCTGCAGGGTCAGCCTGTTCTCCTGGGTGATGGCTTCAACATGGGCCTCTTCGGTGATCAGGTCCGCCATTTTTTGTACCGTTTCAACACCAAGGTCAATGGAGGCCTGGGAGACCGGCTCCGGCGCAGGCTCTTCTTTTACCGGCCTTTCCGACCTGGGTGCCGGGCGGGCATCCCACCGGCCGGTATCTTCCTGTTCAAATGCGGGGTCGCTTTGGGAATTCTGAACTTTTTTATCCTGGCCGGCAGATGGCTCTTTGGTCTCTTTTTCTTTTATTTGCTTTGGTTTCGGTGCCGGCTTTTTGGACGCCTGTGCGGCCTGTTTGGGTTGCGGTTTGGGTTTGTTCTGGCCAAAGGCCTCATCCACAATTGATAGAATGCCGTCTTTGTCCTGCTCTGTTTTGGCCGGAACCGTCACCCGGATCCGGGCGTCTTTGCGGCCGACAATACCAAAAATACCGGTTGTGCCCGTTGATATCACTTTGTATTTTAATTCTTTCTGGGGGATATTCAGTTCCTTACAGGCAGCCTCAACGGCGGAATTGACATTCTTTCCGGTAAATTCAAGAGGTTGGTTCATGCGTCCTCCTTAGGCTAAGATCTTTTGTGTGTAATACTGCTGGCCCATTGAGATGATGTTGTTGACAAACATGTACAGAACCAGCCCTGCCGGAAAGTTGATAAACAGAACGGTCATGAATATGGGCATAAGCATCATCATTCTTGCCTGCATGGGATCTCCGGCTGTGGGTGTCATTTTCTGCTGGAGCAGGAATGATGCGCCCATGAGAATTGTCAGTACAGGGATTCCGCTAGGGGCGTCCATAAACGGGATGGAAAAAGTAAAGTGAAACAGGCGGTCCGGTCCGGACAGATCCTGAATCCATCCCACAAATGGGGCATGGCGCAGTTCAATGGCCATGTAGAGCATGCGGTACAGGGCAAAGAAAATGGGCATCTGCACCAGCAGCGGCAGACATCCGGAAGCCGGGTTGACCTTGTAGGTTTTGTACAATCCCATGATCTCCTGATTCATGCGTTGCTTGTCGTCTTTGTATTTTTCCCGGATCTCCATCATCAAAGGCTGTACTTTTTTCATCTCATTCATGGACTTGTAGCTTTTGGTGCCCAGGGGCCAGAATATCAGTTTGATTAAAATGGTCAGAAGAATGATGGCCACCCCGTAATTGGGGATGATGTCATGAATATAGTTCATGGCAATGAGTAACGGTTTGGCAATGATATCGAAAAAACCGAAATTAATGGATTTTTTCAAAAGATTGTCGTAACGGCTTAAAATTTTATGGCTTTTGGGGCCCATATACAGGGTAAAGGTTTGCTGGTTTTGTTTTTCAGGATCCAGCCGGGGCATCTGGGTAACCAGTCTGTTGGTTACAACGTCATTGGCATAGGTGAGCTTCAGGGTCGCGTCCTTCAGGGTGTCCGGCATCACCGCCGTCAGAAAATAACGGCTGGTGTACCCGGCCCAGCCCACAACGCCTGAATAGGTATCTTTGTCTTCTATGTCTTTGGGTTTGATGCTGGTGGAATGGTTGTCAAGATATGCAACCGGCCCTTCAAAGGCAAACCGGGAGCGGGATTTTATCTCGTCATTGAAAGATCCGGGAATACTCATGCTGATGCCGTCATTAACCGGCATTCCCGAGCCGTTTTGGACAATGATGTCACAATTGATCAGATAGGAGTCCGCCCTGAAGGTCATCACTTTTTTTACGGTAATGCCGTCCGGGTTTGTCCAGGAGAATGTAATGGTTTTTTCCCCCTGGTTCAGGGAAAGATCCGTGCTCTCCACATCGGATGAGAAAACAGCATCGCCCAGCCCTCTGATACTTCCCTTGGCGCTCTCAATGGAGAATATACCCCCGGTAAGCTCGGCTAATTCCTCAGCCACCAGTTGTTTTGCAGGCGCCCCTTCATCATTGGTTTCCCTGTAATCATTGAGGGTCAGGCTCGTTACCGCAGCTTTATGTTCACTGACGGCAATGGTGTAGTAGGGGGTGGACAGGGTAATGGTGCGAAAGTCTCTTAAACCGGCTTGGGTGACCTGGGCAGATGCGGGTGCTGTCTGGGGGGTAAAGTCCGAAACTTTGGCGGAATCGGATTCAGGTGAATCCGCCGTTTGTAAAGGGGTATCCTGATTTAGATTATCAGGCCGGGGTGCGGGGGCGAAAAAAAATTGATAGCCCAAAAGGACTGCTATTGACAGCACCACAGCTAAAAATAATCGTTTTTGCTCGTCCATCTTCTCTCCTAAAAACAAGGGGGTTGTCGTAATACTGTAAAGAAAGAGGAAGGCAGGTGACGCTTAACAGATTGTTTTTTAAAGCTGGTTTAAGGGACCGGATCATAACCGCCAGGTCGGAACGGGTGGCAGCGCAATACTCTTTTTGTTGCCAAAACGCTGCCTTTTATGCTGCCATATTTTTGAATCGCTTCCAAGGCAAAGTTCGAACACGTTGGCTCATATCTGCAATGGGCACCCAGGAGCGGCGATATAAAAATCTGATAAAGCCTGATTAATATGGATAACAGCTGTCTGATCATTTATGCCAATGCAATTTTTTTAAAAAGTTTATTAAGCTTTTCATAAATTTGTTTGTTGGACAGTGCTGTCAGACCTTTTCTTGCAATTATGCTGATGTCGTTTGTTCCGGATACAAAATCTTTCCTGTGTCTGAAATACTCTCTTACAAGCCTTTTTATTCTGTTGCGCGCGACTGCATTCCCCACTTTTTTAGATACGGTAATTCCAATTCGATTGTTTTTTTCTGTTCCCTTGGAAACAGCAGCTATAAAATAGCCGGTTCGTATCTTTCTGCCATGTTGTGAAAGCTTTAAAAATTCGGCTCTTTTTCTAAGCCGTGCATCTTTGGGTAAAGAATAGTTACTCAATACACCCCTAAAAGGTTTAAACCGTGGTCAGTCTTTTTCTGCCCTTGGCCCGTCTGGCGTTGATGATGCGTTTGCCGCCCGGGGTGGACATTCTTTTCAGGAATCCGTGTTTTCTGGTTCTTTTCCGGTTGCTTGGCTGATACGTGCGTTTCATAAAATTTTGTTCCTTGTCCTGTTTTGTTATTGGTTATTAATATCAATTGGCTAAACTACAATAAACATGAAATATTAATCCATATATTCATTAATGTCAATCCTCTCCTTTGGAAGGTTTCGGAGAGAGGGACTCAAATATGTGGTATTCCTCAATGTGGTAATGGGGTTCCGGGTAAATGGAAATGGGTTTTGAAAATTTTGATTCCAGGGAAACCCGCAGATGGTTTTCACTGCCGTGGAAAAGCTGGGCAATTTCCGGATGTACCTTTACCGTAAACCTGTTGCCCATCATGTCTTTGGCTTCGGCGGCCAGATCCCTGTAGATTTTGTAGCAGATGGATTTGCCCGACAGCAGGTACCCGTTTCCATTACAATAAAAACAGGGCTCGCAAAGGGTCCGGGTCAGGTTCCGCCGGGTGCGCTTGCGCGTCATCTGGACCAGGCCAAGTTCGGTAAGGGGAAGGATATTGGTCTGGCTTTTATCCTTTTTCATGGCTTCGTGCATCTGGGTCATGACCTTGTCTTTGTGGGCGGTTTTACGCATGTCAATGAAGTCAATGATGATGATGCCGCCGATATTGCGCAGCCGGACCTGGTAGGCAATTTCCTTGACCGCCTCCAGATTGGTTTTCAAAATGGTTTCATCAAAATTTCGTTTGCCGACGTAGCGTCCTGTGTTTACGTCAATGGCGACCAGTGCTTCGGTTTGCTCAATGACAATATACCCGCCGGATTTCAGCCAGACTTTCTTTTTCAATGCCCGGGTGATGTCCCCTTCAATATTGTACGCGTCAAAAATGGACTCTTTTCCCTGGTACAGCTCAACGGACAGGTTGACATCGGGCATCAGTTTTTTTAGGAAATTCTGGACGCTTTGATACTCTCTTTTTGAATCAATGATCAGTTTGTCCGCTTCATTGGCCAGAAGATCCCTGACCGCCCGGAAGGTGGCATTCAAATCTTTGTAAATCAGGGCTGTGGCCGACGTGGTTCGGTTTCTTTCCTGGATATCCTCCCAGGTTTTGTTTAGAAATTCGATCTCTTTTGACAATGTGGCTTCATCAATGTCCTTGGCCTGGGTTCTGAAAATATAGCCGAAATTGTTTTTACGCAGCCCTTTGAGCATGTCCCGCAGCCGGGTCCGTTCGGTTTCGTCCGTGATCCGCCTGGAGATGCCGATGTGATCCACCGTGGGCATCAGCACCATGTACCTGCCGGCCAGGGAGATATGGGTGGTAACCCTTGGGCCCTTGGATCCGATGGATGATTTTGCCACCTGGACCAGGATTTCCTGGCCTTCCACAAGCAGTCCCTGGATGGCGCACTCCGGGGCCGGGGCTTTCCATGATTCGGACGCTTCGTCCATGTCATCAACGCTCAGTCCGTCTTCTTGATCTTCTGCGTCCGCATCCTGCTCAAGCTGTCTGCAGAACTTGAGGCTGGCGGAGTCCAGTACATCGTCTACATAAAGGAAGGCGGCCTGGTCAAACCCGATATCCACGAACGCCGCCTGCATACCCGGCAGTACCCGCTGGACCCTGCCTTTATAAATATTTCCTGAAATACTTGTGTCATCCCTGCGTTCATTAAATACTTCGACTATGGTCCCGTTTTCCAGCAGGGCGACCCGGGTTTCATGGGGAGCACAATTGACAACAAGCTCTTTGAGCATAACAAATCCTTATGGTCTATCTAAGTTAACGCTTCAATTTTCTTATTCTTGCATCCTTTAAAACGGTTTCATCAACACCAAATCCACTGCCCAGAAGCTCTGCAGGCCTGACGATTCGTGCATTGTAGGGTGTCAGCGTCACTTCAAGGCAAATCGGGGAAATCAACCGGGCGGATGAAAGTGCTTTTCGTAAATCTGTCTTTCGAATTTTACCCTTTTTGCTGATATCTTCAACCATAAATTCAGACAACGTCAGAAACCGGTCCAGCTCAGGTTGGCCTATACAGGGTGCTGCA